>JBBQLS010000185.1:0-6365 GCA_038328115.1 Chitinophagales bacterium | reverse complement strand
GCCGATAAAATAAAAAGAAACATGTTTATAAGGCTGGAAACAGATAAAAAATCGGCTTACATTGGCGAACCTGTTGTGGCTACCTATAAACTGTTTACAAGACTCAAAAGCGAAAGCAATATGGTGAAAAACCCATCGTTTAATGGTTTTTCGGTGCTGGATATGCAGCAACCAAATGATATGACTTACCATACCGAAAAATTTGAGGGTCGTGAGTACAATGTGTACATCATCCGCAAAGTGCAGCTTTACCCGCTGCTTGCCGGCAACCTGGACCTGGGTATTGCAGAAATAGAAAACAATGTACAGTTTATTAAAGCCGAATACCTGAATCAGCGGGCAGATCTATTTGATGATTTTGCAAATGCTACCATCCCTTCCGAAGGGGTAGAAATACAAAAAGTAACTTTACAGAGCAAGCCCTTAAGTATTTTGGTTAAGCCGCTGCCTGATGAAGGAAAGCCAACTGGTTTTAAAGGTGCCGTTGGCAAGTTCAGCATTGAAGCAAGGGTTGAAAAAAATAATTTTACAACCGATGACGATGGTAAAATGGCAATCATTATTTCCGGTGAGGGAAACCTGCAGCTGGTTAATGCGCCTGAAATTGTTTGGCCATCTGGTGTTGATGGATTTGAATCTAAAGCAACTGATGATCTGTATAAAGGCACCGTGCCTGTAAGCGGCAGAAAAATATTTGAATTTCCTTTTACTATTTCAAAACCCGGCAATTATATTTTGCCGGCTGTAGAGTTCAGTTATTTTGATAATCACGATGCAAAATATAAATCTGCCTCAACAAGGCCTATTGAAATTACAGTTACCAAAGGAAGCGGTAAACCCAGAACTATAATTGCCACAAGCAACGAAAAAAAGAAGGACAACCTGCTTGTCCGGTTTTTTAATAACCGGTTAAGGGTTGTTAGCCTGGTTGCCATGCTTATTATTATTGGATTGATTGTTTGGCTGAAACGGGATACAAAAAAAGAAAAGCAGGCAGAAACTGGTACAGAGGAAGCGACTGAAATTACTGACAATGAAAAAGTGGCTGAGGAAATTTTAATTGAACAGCAAAATCCACTGGCTATTGCAGAAGAATGTCTGAAGCACAATGATGCCGGTATGTTTTACACCCGGCTGAATATGGATTTGAAAAATTATCTCTCAAAAAAACTGGCATTGCCTGCAGAAGAACTGAACCGGAAAAATATTGCGGAAAAGCTGGATGCCAAAGGTATCAGCAGCGAAACATCGGTAGAATTGCAAAAGCTGCTTGATGAAATTGAGTGGCAATTATATACACCTTTTTCCGATAATGAGCTGATGAAATCAATGTATGAAAGGGCAAATGATTTGGTTCAATTGATGAACACTTACAGGGTTTAGCCCTTTAACTTCGCTCAGGATTTAATTAAGCTAAAGTAAATTTATAACCAACACCTCTTACCGAATGAAAATATTTCGGGTCACGGCTATCTTCTTCAAAATATTTGCGAAAGTTGAGGATAAAATTATCAATAGTACGTGTGGTTGGGTAAACATTATATCCCCAAACTACCTGTAAAATTTTTTCACGGGTTACCACTTCATTTTTATTTTCAATCAGCAGTTTAAGTAACATAATTTCTTTTTTGGTGAGGGTTACTTTTTCACCGCTTTTGGTAAATGCTTCAGATGCTTTAAAATCAATTTTATTCTTACCAAAATCATACGCATCCGGTATGGGTTCTTTACTGCTGAGGCGTTCGCTTTTTTTGATGAGGTTATTTACACGTAGCAATAATTCCTCCAGGTTAAAGGGTTTGGTTAGATAATCATCGGCACCTTTTTTTAAACCTAAAACCCTGTCGGCACTGCTGTTTTTGGCACTCAATATCAGAATGGGAATATCGGGATTACTGAGCCTGATTGTTTCGCAAACTGTAATGCCGTCAATTTCGGGTAGCATTACATCCAGTATGATGAGGTTAAAGTATTCTTTTTGTACAGCCTGTAATGCTTCAGCACCATCATAAGCCCCGGTAATCTCATAACCTTCCAGCTCCAGGTTCAGCTTCAGGGCTTCCTGTAAATTTTCTTCATCTTCTACTAATAGTATTGAAAATTTTTTATCGGGCATTTCGAGCTATGTTTTTTCTAACGATGAATTTAATATGACTGTAAAAATAGCACCGGATGGGGCATTGTCTGTCATAGAAATGTTTGCATTATGCCGTTCGGCTATTTTTTTACAAAGATAAAGGCCTAAACCGGTTCCTTTAGCTGCCTTGGTTGCGGCATTGCCAACCCGGTAAAATTTGCTGAATATCTTTTCTTTCTCTTCCGCAGCAATGCCCTTTCCCTGGTCCTTTACACTAAAAAATATTTTATCGTTTTTTTCTGATAGTAAAACTGTAACTGGCGATTCTTTAGCCCCGTACTTAATGGCATTATCAAGCAGGTTATTGGCAAGCATCTGTAATAATAACCTGTCGCCGCTAATAAAAATATCCGGCATTATTGCAGTTTCTATTTTATGCTGCGGATACCTTCTGATAAAATCCTGTACACAATTACTTATCAGTTCGCTGATGTTTGTTTCTTCGTTGGTAATACTGTAGCCGCCGGCCTCCATCTGAGATGAAAGCAACATGTTATTGCAAAGAGCATTCAATCGGTTGGTTTCTTCCAGAGTGGTTTGTATCAGGCGTTGCTGTTGCTGCTCATCTAGTTTTCTTTTCTGCATGGTTTCCAGGTTAAGCTTAGCAACAGCAATAGGTGTTTTAAGTTCATGCGTAATTGCAATCATAAAATTCTGTTGCTGCCGGCTTATTCTTAACTCGCGTCGCACTGCCCTGAAAACAAAAATGGCGCCTGCAATTATGAGCATAAAAAAAGTAAAACCCTCGCCCAGGTATTGTGCTGTTTTTCTTTTTTCTAAAGCTTTAATTTCAGTAAACCTGGCCTGGTAATTTTTATCGGTTGAACTTACCTGCTCCATTTCATACTTTGTCATCAGTTTATTTTGCCTGTTAAGAGCAATAAACCACCAGATTAATGCTGCAAGTATATAAGCCAGTAAAAACCAGAAAATAAAAAATACTAAACGGAGTTTTGGTGATTTAAATGGCATAATAAAAATTGAGCAAAGGTACGCAGTTAAATTTATAAGGGTTGCCGGCGGGAGTTTGCCCTTACTTAACTATTGCAAAAGCATTTCCAGTTTTTTAAAATCAAAAGTTTCTTTAAACAATAAGGCGGCTTTCTTTTCTACTTCTCTTTCGCCCTGGCTCCAGGTGAAAGAAAAAAATTGCGGAATGTTGGCGGGCAGTTTTTTATTTATATAACCGGGGTTAATGATCACCCATGCTTTTCCATCAGCCGCATCATTTACAAAATAATCTTTATCATTCAAAAATTTCTTGCCAAACAATGTTTCCAGTTCATGATTGGTTATGCAGGGCTTGTTCAGGTATTCCGCATCATGGCTGGTTAAAAATGCATCTATTTCTTTAGTATCATTTAATGAATAATTGATACTAATGTTAATGGAGTTTTCCATGCCCAGTTTTTCTTTTATAGATTCAGCCAGCATGTTCTTTTGAATAACCAATGCTGCCTCAGTATTTTTTTTCATCAGCAACAAGTATTGCCTGCGGGTTACGGGTAAAAAAAGGGGCGTTTCTTTCCTGGTTACCAATACTGCGTTATTTGTATTGCTGCGGGGGGCTTCAATAAATGTATAGCCATTTAACTGGCTGACAGCGTTACGTGGCTGCAGCACATAAATAATACTATTATCCTGGTAAACAAAATGATCGGCACCTTTACCAATTTGTTCGTTTCGTAGTTCATTTCCTATTTCTTTGGTAATAACGTTTGAAGAACAATCAAAGCTGAGGTTAAACAAACCTTTCCAGTCAAGCTTTGCATCTTTACGGCAGTAAACATAAAACATGCCTGCATAAGCATGGTAACCTGTAAGTGCCCACACATGCTCGTTGGCTTCTGTAATATTAAAATAGCCGTGTAAACCCTTGCTTTGCTGAATGCTGGAGGAGAATAAGGCATAAAGATTATCGCCAAGCTTTTTGCCATACGCATCTTTTACAGCAAATGGTTTACCCTCCCAGCCCTTTTCCAGTATGGTTGTTACGTTTTGTGCAATTTCACGGGTGCAATCCTGGGCAAAGCTTTTTGCGGTTAACGTAAGCAGCAGGCAGATTGAAAACAGCAGCTTTATAAAAATTAATTTAATCATTGAACTGAAATGTATTGTGGTACTAAATTACTGAAAGCGTTAAACTTTCTGTTGGCAAGATTAGAGTCTGATGCCGTTATATAAAAAGTACCTACATTTATTACCATGATACGGATTATAAAGCATTTATTACCGCTGTTTGTTGTGCAATTTTTTACCTGGCTGGCATTATTTGCGTTATGGATTTATGCGGTGCCGGTTATTACGCGTTACATATTTCATAGCACAGATGCAGAGAGTGCAGCTTTTGAAGACGGTGTTTTTTGGGTGGGCATGTGTTTTGCTTTTTACGCAACGCTTGCGGCTTTCCTGGCGTTTATTATACCAAGACTGCTGCGTTACATTACTAAAGAAAAATTGCATGCCATTGCGCTGTTGGTTGGCGGCGTTGGTTTAATGCTGATTGTTTTTATTAAAAGCCAATATCTGTTGCCTGTTTGTTTTGCATTTATCGGTATTGCCTGGAGCAGCATTTCAAATATACCTTACAAAATAATAAGCGATATTGCCCCCGAAGATAAAATGACGGCTTACTTTACCGTGTTTAATTTTTCTGTAGTTATACCACAGGTTACAGCAGCCTTTTTATTGGGATATTTAAACAAACACTTTTTTGCAGGAGAAACGATCTATGTTATTTTGATTGGGGCTTGCTCGATGCTGCTGGCGGGTGTGTTGATGTTTTTTATTAAAAGTATGAAGGCTGAAAATTAACTTATCGTTGTTGGTTGGGGGCGCAACCTTGTTTGGCATTAGCTTAAATTCCTTTTAGTTTTTCTAAATTTAGTTTTATCTGTGACCCTTATTAATTTATTTCTATGGATTATGAATTCAGTATTGTGAAAATAATTCGGTCTGAATTCCCGATTAAGTGTTACAAGGTATTCTGTTGGTTTATCACTGTCAATAATTATTTGAACAGGTTTAAATCCCCAAGTAAAAATGAAATCGAGTGTATCTGATTTAACTAATGAATCCTGGAAACTGGTTAAATATGAGCCGTGAGATCTATAGAAAATATCCTTACCATTTTTGTAGATAGTCATTATCAAAACGGAATCTTTGTTTAGGTTAATAAATACGAATTTTGATTTTTCTGAATTAGTAATCTTACGTTTGATTATGTCAAAATGTGGAATTGCTATGGAGTCTGAAATACTGTTTAAAAGTAATCTATTTGGCTGAGTCCGTTTCCAAGAGCCTTGTGTGCAAAGAAAGGTCTGATTATTTAGCATAAACTCATAGCCGTCATTCCAAAATTTGAATTGATTATTACTGTCAAGTGCAATTGAACTTCTATGATATGATTTTGCGGAATAGTGTCCTGTTAAATTTGTGTTTGATACCTTACAAGAGTATAATAAGAAAATAATTGAGGCAAGGATTAGTTTCATTTATGCAATGTATAAAATTTTAATTTCTTTACGATAATTCTGCGCTTCAATAAAAGCTCAATAAAGTTATATCGTAGAAGAGTGCGACGCCAATGAAGCTCAATAATGATAAAATGTTGGGACCATAAATAACTAACAGTTTCTAATTCCGTACATCCAACCCCCAACTCAATTTATTACGCAGCGTTTGTAAAAAATTATTTTCGTTAAGGCGTATGAGGTTGATGCCAAAACTTTCTTTGCGCACGGCCAGTTGAATGTCTTTGGTAACTATTTCGCGGCGGCTATCTAAGGTGCAGAGAAAACCATCGGTGCGGCCTTCTACTTCAAAAGAAATTATGGTGTTATCAGGTATAATGATGGGGCGTATGTTTAAGTTGTGCGGCGATACGGGTGTGATTACAAAACTGCCGCTATCGGGAAATACAACCGGCCCGTTGCAGCTTAATGAATAACCGGTGCTGCCGGTAGGTGTTGCTACAATTAATCCATCGGCCCAATAGGTATTTAAAAACTCACCGTTTAAATAGGTGTGAATTTTTATCATGGGCGATGTGTCTTTTTTATGCAGCGTAAATTCATTGAGTGCATATGGTGCATCACCAAATAAAGGAATGTCGGAATCTAAATGCAGCAGCGTTCTTTTATCTACAATATAGGTTCGGTTAACAAGAGCTTCTACAGCAGGTATCAGATCCTCCTTACCAATATTGGCTAAAAAACCAAGCCGTCCG
>JBBQLS010000184.1:0-6425 GCA_038328115.1 Chitinophagales bacterium | reverse complement strand
GGCCGCTTATCTTTTTCTTGTTTAACCCTGGTTAAAATATATGATGCAGATGCTAAAAGATAAACGGTCATTCCATGCTCATTCATCCAAGCCATATTCTCATTAAAGCATGCTGCACCGCCGCCGCAGGCAATTACAGCATTATTAATTTTCAAAAACTGATGTAACACAACCGTTTCTAACTTTCTGAAATATTCCTCTCCTTCTTTTTCAAAAATCGCAGCGATAGATCTTTTTTCCCGCTGTTCAATAATCTCATCCAGATCATAAAAATGAAGGCCCATTTGCTGCGCCCATATTTTACCCCAATAAGATTTGCCGCTGCCCATAAAACCAATCAAAAAAAACTTCATATTCTTTTTTATTGAAACGAATTTACAGGAATTTAAATCTTCGCTAAAATCTTCGGGATTTCCTCCCCCTTCGGGGGAGATAGAGGGGGCTACTTCTTACTCTTATAATCTCCCCTTTTCCAGGCCTTAATAAACTCGGCCCAGGCAAATGGGTTAAAAATGTTCATGGGAGGTATCTGGCCTGTATAATAAGCTTTATTGGCAGCTTGTCTTAAATAGTTACTGCTGTTTTCCCTTCCGTCGGTCGGAAGATTGGCAACCAGCATTCTCCGGGTGGCTTCGCTGTTATTTTTTCGTGCAATGGTTATATAATCGTCGGGCATCTCAGTGTTAAGAAAGTCCCGCTCAAACTGAGCCCGACTTGGCCTTGCTTTAATAATAGTTGCAGGTAAGTAAACCGTATCATTTACCATTAACTGGATAATACTGTGCTGATTGCCTTCGAGGTTGGCAGGTATAGATACTGTTTTAGGCTTATATCCAATGCTGGTAAATATTACTTCATCACCTTTTAAAACCACGATACTGAAGACACCTTTATTATTGGTAATGGTTCCCCGGTTCTGGCCTTTAACAACCACACTTACCGATTCAAGGCCTTTCAGGCTGTCGGCCGTCATTACAATTCCGTAAAGCTGCACCACAGAATCTTTAAATGTTTCAAACTGAGCCTTGGCGGCATTAGGTAAAAACAAAGCAACAATAAAAAAATATGGTATAAGTTTCTTCATCAAAAAAGTTCATTATAGGTATGCCGTACAAGTGAGTGACACAACGATGATGCCACAAATTACAAATGCTTGTTCCAAAAATAACAACATTCCTTAATTAATAAACAAAGTAAGGGCATCAATGTTTAAATTTGCAGCCTGTATAGTTTTTTAACAAATAATTGAACGATGACGAACGAAGATATTTTAAAGGCTTTATCAAATGTGCAGGAACCCGACCTGGGAAAAGACCTGGTTACACTTAACATGGTAAAAGACATTGCCATTGATGGTAATAATGTTTCATTTACGGTTGTGCTTACTACGCCCGCCTGTCCGCTGAAGGATATGATTATGAATGCCTGTATAAATGCAGTGAAATTACTGGTGAATAAAGAAGCAGTTGTTAAAGTAAACTTTACCAGTAATACCAGCAGCAACCGAAAGGATGGTAAAACCATTTTAAGCGGCGTTAAAAATATAATTGCAGTTGTTAGTGGCAAAGGCGGTGTTGGTAAAAGCACGGTGTCAGGTAACCTGGCACTTGCGCTGGCACAAGGTGGTGCAAAAGTTGGATTGATGGACGCAGATATTTACGGACCAAGCCAGCATATTATGTTTGGAGTAAGAGGCGAAAGGCCGCTTATGAGAGAAGTAGATGGAAAAGGAATGATTGTACCCATTGAAAAATTTGGCATTAAAATGATGAGTATTGGTTTGCTTATTGATGAAAAGCAGGCGGTGGTTTGGCGTGGGCCGATGGTCAGCAGCGCCATTCGCCAGTTTGTAAGTGAAGTTGATTGGGGCGAACTGGATTACCTGGTTATTGACATGCCACCCGGCACCGGCGATATTCACTTAACTATTGTACAAACCGTGCCGGTTACAGGTGTAATTGTAGTTACCACACCACAAACCGTTGCACTGGCTGATGCTAAAAAAGGCATTGCCATGTTTGGGCAGGCACAGTTAAAAGTGCCGGTAATTGGTTTGGTAGAGAACATGAGTTATTTTACTCCGGCAGAATTACCGGATAACAAATATTACATTTTTGGAAAAGATGGAGGTAAAAATTTAGCTGAAGAATTTGATATTCCTTTTCTTGGGCAAATACCCATTGTTGAAAGTATTCGTGAAGGTGGCGATATTGGCATACCTGCCATGGTTGGCGATGATGCGATTACCAAAAAAGCATTTATGGATTTTGTATCCAATGCAGTAAGAGGAATAGCCATGCGGAATGCAAACCTGGAGCCTACGGAGATTGTGGAAATGATTGAGTAAATGTTTTTTTCAGCGAAATCAACATAATCATTTTAATCAGCGATTCATGGCTTTATCACATCAACAATTAAATACCCTTGCGGCAGAGTTTGGCACTCCGTTATATGTTTACGATGCAGCGCATATTACCGCACAATATCAAAAGCTTACCAATGCTTTTGCACAAACCGATACCCGTTTTTTTTATGCCTGCAAAGCCTTAACCAACATCAACATTTTAAAACACATTAAAAGCATTGGTTGCCATGTAGACTGCAGTTCTATTAATGAAGTAAAGCTTGCCTTGCTTGCCGGTTTCGAACCAAAAAATATCCTGTACACCAGCAATGGTATTCATTTTACTGAAATAGAAGAAGCAAAAGACCTGGGTGTACATATAAATATTGACAGCCTGAGTAACCTGGAGAAATTTGGAGCCAAGTTTGGTCATTCATACCCGGTTGGCATAAGGCTGCGGCCCAATATTATGGCTGGTGGTAATCTTAAAGTTTCTACCGGTCACGATAAAAGCAAATTTGGAATACCGGTTGATCAATTGGATAAAATACTGGAAGTGGTTTCAAAATACAACCTGCACATTCAAAACCTGCACATACATACCGGCAGCGATATAAAAGACGTAGATATTTTTGTAAAGGGGATCGAAGTTTTATTCGACATCATTCCTTCCTTTAAAGAACTGGAATCTATTGACCTCGGCGGTGGCTTTAAAGTACCTTATAAAGATGGCGATGGTGAAACGGATATGCCGCTGCTTGCGCAAAAAGTAAATGAGGCTTTCAGCAATCACCCCAATCCCAATGGCAAACATTTGCAGGTTTGGTTTGAGCCGGGAAAATTTTTGGTAAGTGGTGCCGGCTATTTGATAACAGCAGTGAATGTTATAAAAGAAAACCCAACCACAACCTTTGTGGGCATTAACAGCGGACTTAACCACCTGATACGCCCCATGTTTTACGATGCTTACCACAAAATTGAAAACATCAGCAACCCGGCCGGAGCAGTAAAGAAATATGATGTTACCGGTTACATTTGCGAGACAGACACATTTGCTACTGACAGAGAACTATCAGAAATACGTGAAAGCGACCTGCTGGTTTTTTATAATGCAGGTGCTTATGGTTTTGAAATGAGCTGTAACTTTAACTCAAGGCTTAAACCGGCTGAGGTATTGGTAAAAGATGGTGAAGCAAAATTGATAAGGAGAAGGGATGAGTTTGAGGATTTGTTGAACAAACAGGTGATATAATTTTGAAATTTACTTTATTGAAATGAACAAATAATGAATAGTCCCAAATACATATACAAATCTGAGGATCAATTAAGGATCTACGAATTTATAAGCGAAGGGCCAAAAGGCATTATAAAAAAGATGGTTGCGTATACTTTTACAGGGACTGAAAATATTTATAATTTAGGTTTTGGTGATTACAATGAAGAAACAAAAAGGATTGATGATAAATCTATAACAAACAACAATGACAGCTTAAAAGTTTTAGCACAGTCGCTTCAACAGTTTATGCTTTTACAGAAAAGTATCCAAACGCTTCAATTTTTGCAACAGGAAGCACAAGTGTGAGAACAAGGTTATACAGAATGGGAATTACCAATAATATTGAGGAAATTAAAGCTGACTTTGATGTTTACGGCTTAACTGTTGAAACAAACGTTTGGGAGGAATTTTTAGCTGGTGAAGATTACGAAGCCTTTTTAATTACAAGAAAAAACAATAAATTTGCAGTATGACAACAATAGAAAAACTAAATCAATCAAAAGTGCCAATCATTGCATTTGACAAGAAATTGGAGCAATTCAGAGATAAAGTGTTGTTTCCGGAAAAACTTGAAAAAGCGAAAGAAATTCTTGCTAAAGTAGGCCTTCCAAAGGCAAAGAAATAAATTTGCTCTTCACAATCCCTCCAGATACAAAATCTTACAAAAACTTACAAAATAAAGAGCATGTTTACTAAGTTCATATTTACGTTGCTTTTGACAGTTTTATATTCGGTTTCCTTCAGCCAAACCCCCGATTGCAGCAAATTCCGTGAAGGTAAATTCCGCATTGCCGACACTCGTGCCGGGGCAGTAATCATTGCCGACAGAAACAGCATGTACCAAACAGAAACCAGCGAAGCTTTAAAAGCGGTGGTTCGTTTCAAAATTTCCTGGCAGGATAACTGTTCTTATACCCTAAAACTGGATAAAGTGATCCGGAACGAAAACAAGATCAACTTCCCTTACGACCTGGAAATAAGGGTAAAGATCATCCAGACAACTGAAAGTGGTTACACACAGGAAACCACATCATCCCTCACTAACGGAACCTACAACGTTGTGGTAACAAAGCTCTAGCAAAAAATGCACAGGCTAATGACAAATAACCAATGACAAATGACTGGAAGCTTTACATATCTTTTAACTAAAATTAATTTCCCGGGCTATTGGAGATGTCATTTTTTCTCTCCACATTTACATAGCAAATAAAAAATGCCGATATTGGTGAATCCACCATTGTCAACCAACTTCACAATCAACTTCAAATTTATGAAACTCGACCCAAGCTGTCGTACCAAAAAGTTCAAAGCAACTTTTTTACAATCCCTGCTATTTATTACTGTAACCCTGTCGCTGTTTTCCTGCAGCAAAAAAGACAAATGGATTGATGTAGATCCAGCATTCAGCAAATACATCGATGCATACACAACAGGCACCATTTCCAAAACATCTGCCATCCGGATCAAGTTGGCCGAAGATGCCAACACCACGCATGCCGTTGGCGAAGCAGTTAAAGAATCCCTGTTCAGCTTCTCTCCTTCTGTAAAAGGAAATGCATTCTGGATAGATGCCCGTACCATTGAGTTTAAACCCGATGGCTGGTTAAAGCCAGACCAGATGTACCAGGTAAGTTTCAACCTGGGTAAAGTAACCAAAACACCGGGTAAGTTTTCTGAATTCAAATTCAGCATGAAAACCGTAAAGCCTTCCTTTAAAGTAGGCAGTGATGGTTTACGCAGCAACGGCGTTAAAAATAAAATGAGTTTGAGTGGCGAACTGGAAACCGCTGATATTGAAGAAGGGAAATTAACAGAAAAATTATTGACCGCTACTCAAAATAACAATGCACTTAAAATAAACTGGCAACATAACGATGCAACAAAAACACATCGTTATACCATTGACAATATAGATCGCTCAAAGTCGGTAAGCAATGTAGAACTAAGCTGGGATGGAAAGCCGATGAGCATGGGTGTAAAAGGTAACGAGTCGGTGGCAGTGCCTGCTGCAGGAGATTTTAAGGTTTTAAATGTTGTAGCTATCAATGATGCACAGCAATTTGCATCGGTGCAGTTTAGCGATATGATCGCTGTGGGACAGGATCTTACCGGTTTAATAACCATCAGTGGTCAGTCGGATATTTCATATACTATAAACGGCAGCGAAGTAAAAGTTTTTGGTAATGGAAAATTAGATGGCAATTACACAGTGAATGTAAATGCAGGCGTAAAAAATACCTGGGGCGATGTGCTGGACAAAGGTTTTGCATCAAACATCAATTTCCAGAATAGGATGCCTTCTGTTAAAATACATGGCAAAGGAAATATATTGCCAACCAGCGGTAGGTTGGTGCTTCCTTTCGAATCAATTAATTTAAATGCGGTGGATATCAGCATTATTAAAATTTTTGAAAACAATGTTCCGCAATTCTTACAGGACAATGACCTGGGCGGAAATAACGAACTGAGAAAGGTTGCCAAACCCATCGTTCAAAAAACATTGAGACTGGATGATGACAAAACTTTAGATCTGCATAAAAGACAACATTTCTCTTTAGACATTGATAAGTATTTAAAAACTGAACAAGGTGCTATTTACAAAGTAACTATTGGTTTCAGGCCTGAGTATTCTTTATATCAATCAACCGATACAACTTCAACTGTTGCTTCTGATGAAAACCAAGAAGAAGGTTATGGAGATTATAGTGAGAACGGAAATAGCAATGGCGTTGATGAAGATGATGCTTTTTGGGAAAGATATGACAGCTACTACCCTTTTGGTTACAATTGGGAACGCAAGGATGA
>JBBQLS010000183.1:0-6644 GCA_038328115.1 Chitinophagales bacterium | reverse complement strand
TACTTATTTTGGATTAAAGCTGCCCAATATTAAAATTGCTGTAACCGGCACTGGCCGTGTAGCACATGGCGTGTTGGAAATTATGACCCTGATGGGCATACATGAAGTGGAACCCGATGAATACCTGGAAAGGGATTTTGCGTATCCGGTTTATGTACACTTAAAAGGAGCGGATCTTTACCGGCATAAAGAAACCGGCAAATACAACCGCAACGATTTTCATGAAAACCCCCAGCATTATGTTTGTGAGTTTACTAATTATATTTCCAACACCGATATACTGATCAATGGCATTTACTGGGAAAAAAATATTCCACGTTTGTTTGAAATGGAAGAACTGAAACGTGCCGATTTCAGAATTAAAACCATAGCCGATATTACCGACGACTTTAACGGATCGGTGCCCTGCAACCTGGGCGACAGCAGCATTGACGACCCGGTTTATGGTGTTGATAAAGGCAGTTTTGAAAAAACGGCGCCTTATTTGTTCAACTCGGTTGATGTAATGGCGGTAGGCAATTTACCCAATGAACTGGCCCGTGATGCCAGCCGCTATTTTGGCGAGCAACTAATCAAGTATGTGCTGGACGATATTCGCCTGGGCAGCAGCGAACTGATTAATCATGCCACCATGATTGACGCCGGTAAACTGAATGAGCCTTACCTGTACATGAAAGACTACGCAGGGTTATAAAAAAAGGTAATAGTCTTTTAATGCAGCGGCAAATTGGGGCGTGTAATTATGTTCTGCATCCCGTATAATTATTTCCAGGAATTGTGTTTCCGTTTCTTTACGGTTAAAGAAAAGTATGCCTCTGAAAAATTTATGTTTCAGGGTATGTTTTACCAGAATTTGCTTACTCAGAAACAGACCAAGCTTTTTTGCCTCTTCAATAAAATACTCAAGACGGTGATAGGGTAGCAACGCAGCAAACAAACCCGGTGGCTGCAGGTATTTATCAACTATCTGCAGCAATTGTATTAAACTCAGCGAAGCGTTGTGTTTGGCATCGTTTTTTACTTTATCTGCCGATTGCAGATCGTCTTCAAAAAATGGGGGGTTGCTCACAATACAGTCATATTTTTTGTTTGAGTTAAACGTAAGAATATCTTCATTAAAAACTTGTATATGATCGTTCCAGGGTGATGCGGCGATATTTTCTACAGCCTGCGTTGCCGCTGCTGCATCAATTTCAACCGTATCAATTTTTAGGGCATTATTTTTTTGGGCAATCATCAAACTTAGTAAACCTGTTCCTGTACCTATTTCAAGGCATTCCAAAAACTGTCCATTGGTTGGCGCTTTTGCCCGCCGACCTGCGGGTAAGCAGGTTTTACAACCAGCAACAAGCGCTCCAAAAAGACATGCGTCTGTGCAAACTTTCATAGCGCATTTATCCTGATTAATGGTAAACTGTTTAAATTTGAAATAAGTATTTGCCATAATGTACTTCTGAGGAAAGCATTAAATATACTCGATTTAGATATTGGTTAAATAAGTTATCCGATAACGGGTTAAGATTTACTTTATTGTTGTGACATAAAACAGTAGTACAAAAATTACCACTCGGCCCTTGCAGAAGGACTTATGCTTAACTCCGTAAAATTTTTTTCTAAATATTTATAATAGCCGGTTATGGCAATCATGGCCGCATTGTCGGTGCAGTATTCAAAAGCAGGGATGAAAGTTCTCCAGTTCTCTTTTTCGCCCAGCGCCGTAAAAGCCTTTCTCAGCCCGCTGTTTGCGCTAACGCCGCCAGCCAGGCAAAGATCGGTAATGCTGGTTTCTGCTACAGCTTTCTTTAGTTTGTTCAACAAAATACTTACAATTCTTGCCTGAACCGAAGCACAAATATCTTCCAGATTTTCTTTAATAAATTGTTGCCGGGTTTGTTCATCGGCCAAAAATTCTGCTTTAAATAAATTACTGGTACCGGCATTTTTTAAAAAATAAAGAATAGAAGTTTTTAATCCGGAGAAACTAAAATTCAATCCTGGTATTTGTGGCTCAGGAAATTTAAAACGTAATGCATTTCCTGTGGCTGCATATTTGTCAATCAATGGACCGCCGGGATAGGGAAGCCCCAGCATTTTAGCCGTTTTATCAAAAGCCTCACCGGCAGCATCGTCAATGGTTTCGCCAATTACTTTTAGCTGTGATGGGCTGTCGCAACGCACAATTTGAGTATGGCCGCCACTTACCGTTAAACATAAAAAAGGAAAAGAAGGCCGTTGTTCGGGAATAAGATTTGCCAGTACATGTGCCTGCATATGATGAACCGCTATCAACGGTTTATCCAAAGCCAGCGAAAGCGATTTTGCAAACTGTGCACCAACCAATAAAGAACCAATAAGGCCGGGAGCCTGCGTAAATGCAATGGCATCAATAGTTGATAATTGGCAATTGGCAATTTGCAATGCAGCATCCACTACCGGTACAATGTTCTGCATGTGAGCCCGGCTGGCAAGTTCGGGCACCACGCCCCCAAACTGTTCATGTACTGTTTGGTTGGCAATGTTGTTTGAGAGGATTTTTCCATCAACACAAACAGATGCCGATGTTTCATCGCAGGAAGACTCTATAGCTAAAATGCAAATACTCATTAATAAAAATTGATAAAAGTTGAGCAAAGGTATGCCGTAGAAGAGTGCGACGCAAGGATGTTTAACCCGGATTTTGCAGTTGAAATCGTAGCGAGGGTTTCAAATACAAAACAGATAAGGGTTTCAGGCTATTTTTTGGATAAAAGAATAGTGAACTATTTTGAATTCAAAAAATAGCCTGAAAGGCTTGGCTGTGAAGGATTTGGAAGCCACAGTAGATTTCAACTGCAAAATCCGGGTTTAATAGTATTGCAATAGCTGGTATCAAAATATAAATAAGAGCAACGCTCTTTTTATACTCGCTACAATAAGTTCCGCCTTCAGGGGGCGGAGCGGGTTTCTATTTACTCCGTATGGCCGCCACCGGATCCATTTTAGCCGCCTGCGAAGCCGGGATGATACCCGCCAAAATGCCCACTGCAATACAAATGAGTATGGCGGTAAGCAACATAGGCAACGAAATAAAAACAGGAAAATTAAGTGGCCCCGATAAAATAAGCGTGAGGATATAAACAAAGAACAATCCAATGGCACCACCCAAAATGCACAGGATGGTGGCTTCCATTAAAAATTCAAAAAGAATGCTGCTTTTTTTTGCACCAATGGCTTTTTTTAATCCAATCACACCCGTACGTTCCCTCACGGTAACAAACATGATATTGGCAATGCCAAACAGCCCAACAATAAGACTGATGCCTCCCACAATAGCGCCTACAATGTTTACCGTTGAAAAGAAGCCCGTTATCGCTTTGCTGAAAGCCTCCACACTGTTCAGCGAAAAATTGTCTTCCTGCGTAGGGCTCAGTCTTCTTATCTGGCGCATAATGCCTTCCAGTTCGTCCATTAAGGCGGCAGTGGTAACACCTTCTTTGCCTTTGGCAATTAAAATAGGATTGGCAAATTCTTCATCGTACAACTGTTTGCAGAATTTGTAGGGAATCATAATACAGTTATCGTAATCCCAGCCAATTAAATTCTTTCCCTCTTTCTTAATTACACCTACAATGGTGGCTTTTTTACCCTTGATATCAATCTGTTTTCCCAACGCCCGCTCGGTGCTGCCAAACAAACTTTCTGCATTGGTAAATCCAATCAGGCAGATATTGCTGCCGGCTTCAAATTCCCGGGCCGAAAAAAAGCGGCCCTGGTCAAAAGCTATTGGCTGTATGGCCATCTGTTCTTCGTTAATGCCATATATGCTCACGCTTTGCAGCAGGTCGTCCTTGTGTGATATGCTTCCTCCGGTCTGCATCAGGTAAGCAATATTATCAAGCAATACAGCCCTTTGCCTTACCATGGCGGCTTCTTCGTATTTAGGTATGGGCCTGGCTTTAAATTTCCAGAATGGCTGATCGGGTCCGCCACTGTAATCCCATTTATCAATATAAATTGTATTGCTGCCCAGGCTTTTTACTTCGTTTTGAATATTGCGTTCCATGCTATTAACCGTTGCCAGTACACTGATAATGCAAAAAATACCAAAAGCAACACCGGTAAGGCTTAACGCCGTACGAAGTTTATTAACTTTTAATTCCTGAAAAGTTAATTTTAAAGAATTGCGGATAATGTTGAGCGATTTACTCATGTATCAAAATTACGGGATGCAGATTGAATTCGAAGGAGGAAATATATGAACGGCCCCCTCTATCTCCCCCCAAAGGGGAGGGAATTCCGAAGATTTAAACGAAGATTTGAATGTTGAGATGCACCATTCGAGTTCCTTCTTTCCTGGAGTTCTTGAGCAAAGCGAAGAGAACGAGCTAAGCTCATTGGGATGAGGTCTTTTTTTTGGACAGACATTTGTGCTACTATTAAGCATCGCTGTGTCACTCACTTGTACCACATACCTATATGGAACTTTACCTGAAGCGAAGGTTTATCAACGGGTTTAATTTGTTTTTCAAACCTTACCTTTGCGCCTCTAATACAAAAATTCTTTCAATTCGTGTACTGAGCTTGCCGAAGTATCGAGTAATTCGAACAATTAGTGTAAATGAAGTATCTCAACGAAATAGCAAAACGCAAAACTTTCGCCATCATCTCTCACCCGGATGCCGGTAAAACTACCCTGACAGAAAAATTCCTGTTATTTGGCGGAGCCATACAAACTGCGGGAGCTGTAAAAAGCAACAAGATTAAAAAACACGCCACCAGCGATTTTATGGAGATTGAGCGCCAGCGTGGTATCAGTGTGGCAACCAGTGTAATGACGTTTGAATACGACGGTCACCTTATTAACCTGTTAGATACGCCCGGCCATAAAGACTTTGCCGAAGATACGTACCGCACTTTAACTGCGGTTGACAGCGTGGTGCTGGTTATAGACAGTGTTAACGGGGTAGAGGCACAAACACGCCGCCTGATGGAAGTAATTGCCATGCGTAACACGCCGGTAATTGTTTTCATCAATAAAATGGATCGGGATGGTAAGAACCGCTTTGACCTGCTGGAAGAAATTGAAAATGAATTAAAGATTCAGTTGCACCCCATGACCATGCCTATTAACAGCGGCAAAGATTTTAAGGGCGTGTATGATATGCATGAAAAAAGCCTGGTTCTTTTCACAGCCGGCACCAAGGCCAATGATGAAGATGTGGTGGAGATTAAAGACCTGAACGATGAAATACTCGACAAAAAAATAGGGGAGAAGGATGCCAATACGCTGCGTGAAGATGTGGAACTGATTGAAGGGGTCTATGGCGAATTAAATGAAGCCGATTACCTCAGTGGTAAAACTGCACCTGTATTCTTTGGTAGTGCGGTAAACAATTTTGGGGTAAAAGAAATGCTGGATACTTTTATACGCATTGCACCAACTCCCCGGCCAAGGCGTACCACCACCAGAGATATTAAACCCGAAGAAGATAAATTCAGCGGTTTTATTTTTAAGATACACGCCAACCTGGATCCTAAGCACCGTGATCGTATTGCTTTTTTAAGGGTTTGCAGTGGCCGGTTTGAGCGTAACACTTATTACCATCATGTGCGTATGGATAAGGACCTGCGTTTCAATAATCCATATAGTTTTTTAGCCCGCCAAAAGGAAGTAATTGAAGATGCTTACCCTGGTGATGTTGTGGGTTTATTTGATACCGGAAACTTTAAAATTGGCGATACCATGACTGAGGGAGAAGATTTTTACTTCACAGGCATACCCAGTTTTTCGCCCGAAATTTTTAAAGAAGTACTGAATAAAGATCCAATGAAAACCAAGCAGTTGGAGAAAGGGTTGAGTCAGCTTACAGATGAAGGCGTGGCCCAACTGTTTACCCAGTTTGGAGG
This sequence comes from Chitinophagales bacterium, assembly GCA_038328115.1. Classification (GTDB taxonomy): domain Bacteria; phylum Bacteroidota; class Bacteroidia; order Chitinophagales; family Chitinophagaceae; genus Ferruginibacter. The sequence continues at coordinate 758 of JBBQLS010000183.1, read as the reverse complement.
CAATAAAAAGATAATCGGTTGCGTAGGCGAACTGCAGTTTGAAGTAATACAATATCGTTTATTACAGGAGTATGGAGCATCGGTACAAATGAACAACCTGCCTTTTTTTAAAGCCTGCTGGCTAACCAGTAAAGACCCTAAAAAACTGGAAGATTTCGTCAAATACAAACAGGCCAATATTGCTGAAGATAAAGACAACCACCTGGTTTATTTAGCCAACAGTGAATGGTTTTTAAATACCGAGATACAGAACAACCCCGATATTGAATTTCATTTTACGAGTGAGATACATAAATAATTGGCTAATTAGCTGATTTGCTATTGTGCTGATGAAAAGCATTAATTTTAGAGGAGCACTTCTAAATTCAATCAAATGGATAAAGCAACATCTGGTATTCATCATGAGGAAGATAAAATTGAACCACTTTCTGAGGAAATTTTTTTGTCTGAACGCTTACGAAAAGCATGGCTTTTAACATGTGAAGCTTATGGTATAGATCCGGAAAATCCACCTAAAATGGATAAGCGAATGTTTTTTGCAGGAACGCATGAAGAAAGGAAAAGTTTGACTTTAATGAAAATGAAAAACTCAAACGATACAAAGACCTCGATGATATTGAAAAGCTAACTCAATAAATCTATTCCCGCAGCTTAAATGAAACCGAACCATTCGTTTTTTCCGTACTCTTAATATTTACTTCGTAACGTTTATTGCCATCGTAAATAATCATTAAAGCCGTATTTGGCGGTATGCTGCC
>JBBQLS010000182.1:0-6835 GCA_038328115.1 Chitinophagales bacterium | reverse complement strand
TATCCCAGCCGAGGGCTTTAAAAAATGGGTCTATAAAATCTTTGCGGGTCTGGGCTTCGTTGTAGTCGCTTTTTTTATAGCTCAGTATCTGTTCATCAAAACGCTGAACCAGATCTTCAATAATTTTATAGGCAGTTTCTTTATTTATCATCAGCAGAAAAGTTGATTTTCAAATATAGCTAATCTGGGTATAAATATTATTGCTAATGTTTTAATCGCTTAGATAAATGATGAATATAGGTATGCGGTACAAGTGAGATTATCTCTTTTCTTTTACTTAAAGAAAAGGATAACAGAACAAGTTCACAACGATATTAATAGTAGTACAAATGCTTGTTCCTCCCCAAAAAAAATCCGAAGCCTTAGAACTTCGGATTTTTTTAAACAATATTTTAAAGCTTATCCTCTTTTATTCTTCTTCATTTTAGGTGTTGGTAATTCTTCTTTGTTTTCACCAGTAAGGGTTGCGGCCAGTTTTACGGCTTCGTAGGCATTTACAATGCCGCCGCTTTTAGACAGATCGCTCATGGGTACTTTTTCATCGGTGCCGGGTTTAGTAACTTTTTCTTTTGGTGCTACCGCTGATTTTTCAATTACGTATTTCAACTGTTTTGCGGTAAGGGTAGGAAAGTACTCCAACGTTAAAGCGGCAATACCTGCTACCAACGGGCATGCCATGCTGGTGCCACTAAGGTTGCCATAATTATTACCACCGGGCAGGGTTGAGTAAATTTTTACGCCGGGAGCAAATACATCTACTTCTTTTTTACCAAAATTGCTGAAGGAAGCGGTGTAACTGCCGGATTTAGGCTCGGCACTGGCGCCAACTGTAATTACATTATTGGCCCTGCCACCACTTACATAGGCGGGGTTGGGGAAATTATAGGCGGTGTCTACATTTTTTGCATCGTTACCTGCAGCATGTACCAGCAATACGTTTTTACTTTCGGCATAAGCAAAAGCTTCATCAACCCATTTTTTTTGGGGGGAGTAACTTTTACCAAAACTCATGCTGATGATTTGTGCGCCATTGTCAACCGCATAACGAATTGCCAGTGCAATATCCTTGTCATGCTCATCGCCATCAGGTACCGCACGCAACATCATAATGCGTACATTATCGGCAATACCATCCATGCCTTTACCATTACCACGTGCTGCGGCAATAATGCCTGAGCAGTGTGTGCCGTGCATGGAGGTTTCGGCCATCAGATCGTTATTACCGTACTTGCGGTCGTTAAAATTTGTCTCATCGTCGCCCACAATGTCTTTACGGTATTCTTTGGGAGCTTTTACTTTTGCCTCTGCTTTTCTTTGTTCCCCTTCCACAAAATCTATGTACTCAGATAATCCACCAATAAACTCTTTGTCCGACTGATCAAGCATGTTGTTGCTTTTCATCATACCTAAAAACTCCGTTTTTGCACGGCGCTCAGTAAAAGATTTTGTTACATATGCATCAAGTTCTTTACCAGTAAAAGTATCACGGCTCATTGCTTTTTTCAGGATGCTGTCGCTCTCCAGTAAAGAAGCATACAGTGTTTTTAAACCGGCAACATCCTCATCTTTAAATTTGTCTTCCTCGGTATCACTGCCTTTAATTTCGGCTTTTGCTCTTACAAACATTTCATACTCGTACAGATCGGCTTTTGAAAGTTTAGATTTATCAACGGTTTTATTATCCCATTTATCTTTTAAGCCATAGTAAACACGGCCACGCTCGTCACTATCCACTTTTACATTACGGCCATCCTTGCCGCCCAGAAAATTCCAGCCATGTACATCATCAATATATCCGTTGCCATCATCATCTATACCATTGCCGGGAATTTCTTTGGGGTTGGTCCAGAGGATGGATTTTAAATCTTCCTGCGCTGTATCAATACCGGAGTCAATTACAGCAACTATTACCGTTTTGCTTTTTAAATTTTTGCTTTTTAAAAATTCGTAAGCTTTATTGACGCTGATACCACTGACGCCATCTGTTTCTTTATCCATCATGTGCCAACCGTTGGGCACAACACTGTTTTGTGCAAAAGTTGAAAGGCTTAATAGGGTTAAGCCAGCCAGCATTCTTAAAGATCTGATCATAGTAAATATTTATTTTGGTAAAAGTAAATGGTATGGCCATAACAGCCATACCATTCGTATTAATTTGCAAAATTTTATAAGTCGAACCTAATTCCCTGTGCCAATGGTAGTTTATCGGTGTAGTTAATGGTGTTGGTCTGCCTGCGCATGTACACTTTCCAGGCATCGCTGCCGCTTTCACGTCCGCCGCCGGTTTCTTTTTCGCCGCCAAAAGCACCACCAATCTCTGCACCCGAAGTACCGATGTTAACGTTGGCAATGCCGCAATCGCTGCCGGCCTGCGATAAGAACTGCTCGGCCTGGCGCATGTTATTAGTCATGATGGCCGATGATAAACCCTGAGGTACTCCATTTTGCAGGGCAATGGCATCATCCATTGTTTTATATTTCATGATGTAGAGAATGGGCGCAAAGGTTTCGTGCTGCACAATTTCAAAACTGTTTTTTGCTTCGGCAATGCATGGTTTTACATAACAGCCGCTTTCGTATCCTTTACCCTTTACCACGCCTCCTTCCACAATAAATTTTCCACCTTCGGCTTTACATTTTTCAATTGAGTCGAGGTACATTTTTACAGCATCTTTATCAATCAGTGGCCCTACATGATATTTTTCGTTGAGCGGGTCGCCAATTTTTACCTGGCCATAGGCATGCACCAGTTTATCTTTAAACTTATTGTAAATTTTTTCGTGGATAATCAAACGGCGGGTAGATGTGCAACGCTGCCCCGCTGTGCCAATTGCACCAAATGCGGCACCGATGAGTGCCATATCCAGATCTGCATTTTCGGTTATAATGATGGCGTTGTTGCCGCCGAGTTCCAGTAAACTTCGTCCCAAACGCTGACCAACAGATGCACCAACGGCTTTGCCCATACGGGTGCTGCCTGTTGCAGAAATTAATGGTATCCTGGTATCATTTGCCATTGATTCGCCTATATTTCTGCCACCGGCAATAATGCAGGAAACACCTTCGGGTACATTATTTTTTTTGAAGACGGATTGAATAATGTTCTGACATGCAATGGCGCAAAGTGGTGTTTTTTCGCTGGGTTTCCAAACGCATACATCGCCACAAACCCAGGCAAGGGCAGCATTCCAGCTCCATACGGCAACCGGAAAGTTAAAGGCCGATATTACGCCCACAATGCCCAACGGATGGTATTGCTCGTACATGCGGTGGCCGGGCCTTTCGCTATGCATGGTAAGGCCGTGCAACTGGCGGCTGAGGCCAACAGCAAAGTCGCAGATGTCTATCATTTCCTGTACTTCGCCCAAACCTTCCTGCAGGCTTTTGCCCATTTCGTAACTGACTAATTGCCCCAGATCATTTTTGGCTTTTCTTAATTCTTCACCAACCTGCCTTACAATTTCGCCACGCTTGGGTGCAGGCCAGTTGCGCCATTCGGCAAATGCAGTTTGTGCTTTTTTAATAACAGCATCGTAGGTTTTTGTATCGGCACCGGTTACGGTACCAATTAATTTGCCATCAACCGGTGAATAAGAACTTAGTTTTTCGCCATTACTTTTTAACCAGTTTACACCGGTGGAAACGCCATTATTACTGGCCTGTATCTTTAATGCTTTTAAAAATTTCATATAGCTGAATTTGACTTTGAGACTGCAAGTTACGGAAAGGATTTCCTGCGGAAATATTTTTGCCACTGATTTCACTTATTGATTCTCCTGCGGAGAATGTTTTTTGCCACTGAGGCACGGAAGCACTGAAAAAATACAAATCGAGTTTCTGTGTTTCCGTGCTTCTGTGGCAATTTTAGTTTTGCCAAAGGCAAAACCTTTGTTTACTGTAGCCTTTGTGGGAAGTTTTAATACTGTTCATTCTCGTTGGGGAAATCTTTGCTTTTTACATCGCTGATGTATTGTTTAACAGCACCATCAATCTGTTCGTACAAATTAAGATACTTTCTTAAAAAACGGGGTTTAAACTCAACATTAATGCCCAGCATATCGTGCATTACCAGCACCTGCCCATCGCAATCGCCGCCGGCCCCAATGCCAATGGTTGGTATGTGCAAACTGTCACTAACTTCTTTTGCCAGCGTTGCGGGAATTTTTTCCAGCACAATGGCAAACGCACCGGCTTCCTGCAACAAAAGAGCATCATTTTTTAATTTTTCGGCTTCATCGGTTTCTTTGGCCCTTACGGTATAGGTACCAAATTTATAAATGCTTTGTGGTGTTAATCCCAAATGCCCCATCACCGGAATACCGGCACTTACAATTTTCTTTACAGAATCAACGGCTTCTTCGCCGCCTTCCAGTTTTATAGAGTGGCCGCCGGTTTCCTTCATTATTTTAATGGCAGATGCCAGCGCAATTTCTGAATTGGATTGGTAAGAACCGAATGGCATATCCACTACAACCAGGCAACGGTTAATGCCCCGTACAACGCTTTGTGCATGATATATCATCTGGTCGAGTGTAATAGGCAACGTGGTTTCGTGCCCGGCCATCACGTTGCTGGCACTGTCGCCTACCAGGATGATATCAATACCGGCTGTATCAAAAATTTTTGCAAAAGAAAAATCGTAAGCCGTAATCATGGAGATTTTTTCTCCGGCGGCTTTCATTTTTTGCAGGGTATCGGTGGTAACTTTTTTAATTTCTTTATGAACAGACATGGTGGGTTGTTTTAATTAATTAAGATGCTGTTGGAGTTGGCTCTGCATTAGAATAAAACAAATCCGGGGAGCAATAAGCATGTAAATGTAGAAATAAATTTAATTGGAAAGACTTTTACGTTTTAACAATTTTCTATACCCATTATATACCGGTTTTTCAAACAGCAGGTATAAAGCAATGGCAATTAGCCATAGGACAACAAAATTCCTGTCGGGCAATAAGAATAACTGTCGTAGCCTGATGTTTACATAACTGATATGAACTAGATAAAAAGCAAAAGAAGCATTACCCAGCAAAACCATTACCCTGGATGCAAAGAATTTTTGAAGCCAGGTTTGTTCGTAAATGAGTCCGGCCAATGCAATGGCAACAAAGAGCGGCAATACCAAAAGCTGTAAGATCATGCCGCCAACTTCATCGGATCCCTGCGTAAATGCATTGGGTTGAAAAAGCCCGATGCACCAGGCCGCAATGAAAATGCCTGCAAAACCAATGGCCGTTTTGAAGCGGAAATTTTCGATAAATTTTGTTTTGTTGTTACGCATGTAATACGCCAAAGCCATGCCTGCAGAAAATTCCATACTCCTGCCAGCAAAAGTGCCGGTAAAAATAAAATGCAAAGGGTATAGCCAGCGGTTTGGGTTACCGTTTACATGGTGCCAATAAGCACCGGCAGCCCAGGTTCCTAAAAACAATAAAGCCAGGAAGCCAAGCAAATACAGTAAATGTTTTTTTTGTAAGAGGCAGAGAAATGGAGCAAGTGCATAAAATGTCATTTCAATAGTCAGCGACCAAGCCTGGCTAATGGCATCCAGATTATGTACATCGGAAAAACCATGAAAAAGTGAATAGGTAATTAGGGAGAATTGCATTTTACCAAAAGCGGGATCGAGATAATAAGCGGTAAGAATGAGCCAATACAAAGGCATGATGCGTACAAAGCGGATTGAAAAATATTTTAAATAACTTTTACCTGACTTTAAAGGTTCATCTGCATATGTATAAGCAATTAAAAATCCACTTAAAACAAAGAACAACGAAACGCCGATGTGAAATTCATTCAGCAGCCTCACCAATTCGGGATGCAAGGAATCACGCCAATACTTACGATTATGGTACAGGAAAACCAAACAGGCAGCCAGGCAACGAAAACCGGTTAGTGCATTAAAGTGACGTGGGCTGTTGGAATTCATTGATTGAAAATAGGAAATAATGGGAAAGATAAACGGCTAAAATAAAACATGCGTGAGGAAGTTAAAAACTTCAGACCAGAGCATCCTCGTCAGAGACGAGGACGAGTGAGGTTGTAGCAGCCAAATTGCTGCTCAGCAAAACCGTAAAAAAAGGCAAAAGTTATTTGATTTTTTACATAGTTTCTGTTGGTTATAGATTTATTCTTCGAGAAACTTATTTTCATTGTCAAACTTGCTTAGTAATTGCTTTATGTTTTCCACTAAAAGTTTCAGTTTTGTGTTTTGATTTCTCTTGAAATTCGTGTTTAGTTTACCATTGTGAAACTTTTTAAAAGTTAGGAAAAAGTCATTTACAGATTTGGTTATTTTTTTCTTATTTAAAACAAAAGTCATTTCATAAAAACAAGTGTGGTCAACTATTATAGTTTCAATTGTTTGTACTCCTCTCTTTTCTGTCCTGATAAATACTGGTTCTTTTATCGTCTCTCTGTCAATAGTTGATTTATTTGAAAGATAAAATGCTAATGGGTTTTTATTGTCAAGCAAGATGGCTTTATAGGTTTTGCAATACGAAATTTTTTTACAGAAATAATTTGTGTCTTGTTTCCAAAACAAATATTGATCATTCTCGTATTTGCAACTGTCAAAAAGAATTACTCCGCCATTGCAGTATAAATTATAAATCAGTAGGCTGTCAATTTTTGCAGAAGATAACTGCTTAATCTCTTTCGAAACTTTGTTTTCTACTGTCTGTCCTTGTAGTGAAAATAACACAGTTAATAAAAAAAGTGTCAGACATGATTTTTTCATTTTTATTTAATAAGATTCATAGGTTACGAGTTTCCACAACTACGCTTAAATAAAAGCCCAAGAAAGCTTTGCAGTACAAGAGTGCGACGCCAATGAAGC
>JBBQLS010000181.1:0-6926 GCA_038328115.1 Chitinophagales bacterium | reverse complement strand
GTGTAATTTTTATGGTCATAAAAATTCATCAGGTGAAAAAAGAAAGAAGGCACAGTTTTTCTGAGACCATTTACTTTATAACTGTTTATAAATACCGTGCTGTTGGTAATACTGGTATTATCTTTTTCTTTAGCCGCTCCCAATGCATTAATACTGTCGGCCAGTTTTTTAAAAATGGGATAGTACTCCAGCCCGGTTTCTATACCTACTTTCAAAATCTCGTTGCCGCTTCCAAAACTACCGGTATTGTATTCTTCCATCGGCATGTGAATGTAAATATCAGTTAATGGCTTTTCTTCTTTAAAATCGGCTGCATCCCTGTAAAAAGCCATCTGAAATAAAACATCTACCGGGGTTTTTATTTTATCAATTTTAGACAAGCCGTTGGTAACATTGCTGCCAATCACAATATCGGCACCCATGTCCTTAACATTCTTTACCGGAAAATTTCTTACCAGGCCGCCATCAACCAATTTTTTACCATTTCTTGTTACTGCCGAAAATACAGATGGAATGGCCATAGTAGCCCGCAGGGCAGTGATGATGTTTCCGGTATCCATTACAACCAGATCGCCGGTTTCCAGGTCGGTTGCCATACACTTGAACGGAATTCTAAGATCGTTAAAGTTGTGAACATTATACACATGAAAAAACAACTCAGAGAATTTCATGCTCAGTTGCTGGCCGGTAATTACACCTGTTGTTAAACGTATTTTGTTATTGATAAAAGGGAGCTCGATGGCAAAGCGGCTGTACTGGTCCTTCTCCTCCATGGATAAAGTCTTCAGCGGAACATTGTTGCTGAACAACAGATCAAAGTCAATGTCTTTTCTCAGGCGTTCAATATCATTGCCGCTGTAACCCGATGCATATAGTGCGCCAACAATGGCTCCCATACTGGTGCCGGTTATATAATCAATTTTAAGTCCGGCACTGTCAATGGCTTTTAAAATACCGATATGCGCCAACCCCTTTGCACCACCCCCGCTTAAAGTGAGGCCAATTTTGGGGCGGTGTCCGTTATCCTGTGCAGATAAGTAACCCATTAAACAAAAACTAAAAAACAGGGTAACAAAAAACTTCATTAAAGATTTATTAAGTTTGAGGTTTGGCTATTAATTCTACAAATTACGTACAATTTGGGCTTTTATTTTTTGATAAAAGTTAATTATTTGCAACAAAGTTTGCCGAAGTATACCCGGAGGTAAATGAATGGCATCAAATTAAAGGATTTGGTTTAAGATGCCTTTATTTTGCAGGTACAAAAACAAGTATGACTAATCGCCAGCTTTTTTTAAATCATGTGGGCCAAACTTCCGATGCACCGCTGGCCCTGGAGATAGTAAGGGCCGAAGGCTGCAAGCTGTTTGGCGCCGATGACAAAACATATATTGACCTCATAGGTGGCATCAGCGTTTGCAATGTGGGCCACCGGCATCCAAAAGTTATTGAAGCCATAAAAAAGCAACTGGATGATTACCTCCACATCATGGTATATGGCGAGCTTGTGCAAAACCCACAGGTGCAGTATGCAAAAATGTTGGTTGAACATTTGCCGGCTTCACTCAATTCAGTTTTCTTTACAGCATCGGGCAGCGAAGCAACAGAAGGTGCTATGAAGCTTGCGAAAAGATATAGCAACAGAACACAGATCATCTCTTTCAAAAATTCGTACCACGGCAGCACACAGGGTGCATTAAGCGTAATGGGCAGCGAATACTGGCAACAGGCTTTCAGGCCATTGCTGCCCGGTGTGTTGCAGATGAATTATAACTCGTTCGACGACCTGGAAAATATTACCGAACGCACGGCCTGTGTTATTGCAGAAACTATACAGGCCGAAGCAGGTGTTTTAGTGCCCCAAAATAGTTGGTTAAAAGCTTTAAGAAAAAAATGCGACGAAACCGGCACACTGCTCGTGCTTGATGAAATTCAGTGTGGCTTTGGCCGAAATGGAACACTGTGGGCTTTTGAGCAGTTTGATGTGGTGCCCGATATTTTATTACTGGGCAAGGCATTGGGCGGCGGTATGCCGCTGGGAGCTTTTATTGCTGATAAAAAAATAATGGATACATTATCGCACAACCCGGTACTGGGGCATATCAATACATTTGGAGGCCACCCGGTTTGTTGTGCTGCGGGGCTGGCTGCATTTAATGTATTGCTGAATGAAAAACTTATTGATTCGGTAAAAGCGAAAGAGCAACTTTTTATTTCCTTACTAAAGCATACAAAAATTAAAGCAGTAAGAAGCTGTGGTTTAATGATGGCTGTGGAATTTGAAAATTTTGAAATGAACAAAAAAGTAATTGATGATCTGATCACTGAGGGTGTTTTTACTGATTGGTTTTTATTTGCTGCTAATTGTTTACGCATTGTGCCGCCCTTAACAATTAGTGATGAAGAAATTACTTCTGCCTGTGCTAAAATTATTGTGGTACTGGACTCTTTTTAAAGAATTAATAGTGTTTCGGCATCTGGTTTTGAACCACATAGGTATATAGAAACATAGGGTTCATATAGATGGCCTATGTGTTTTTCTATTGTAATCTATTTTTCTATGTGTTTCAAAATAGACACACTGCTTAAAATTCCCAGATGAAAAAAATTGCTAAAAGATTTCTTTATTTTATTGCTGCACTGGCAGTTATTTACCTGCTGCTGTTAATTCCCGATTCAAATGAAAAAAATGCTGCAGTTGAAACCGGAAAAAAGCCTTTTGCCTGGAACCGTGAGACACAATGGCAGCAGATGGAAGATCTATTTATTCAGGTGAAACAAATGGATAGTGCCAAACTTGATTCTGTTATTAATATTTACAAAACAGTTGCAGAGAGTGAATTCAGTTCAATGCAAAATAAAAATATTGTTTCACAGGATTCTGCATGGTTAAACATTGAAAATAATTTTTTTAAACTTGCTTCATTAATTGCTGTTCGGCAGTCACAAATACCTTGGGTCACTGATTACTATATACGGCTTCGTAACTTGGTGAAGCTAAAGTCGCAGCAATGGAATATGAATGAAGCGTCAACAAGAAATACGGTATACACTTTATTGTATGGAATGCGTGCTGCTGTGGAAGAGGTATTGTTACAAACAGACAGTTTAAATTTCCCAAAAGTCATATTCGTTCAGAACGAAAAATCAGCAACACCTGCTGCATCTATTTTTGGTATTGAAGTGCATAGTGGCGACTTGCTGGTTTCCCGTGGCGGTGCCGAAGTATCTGCATTAATATCCAGGGGCAATGATTATCCCGGTAATTTTTCACACATTGCTTTAATTTATATTGATGAAAAAACCAAAGAACCTTTTTTAATTGAAGCACATATTGAAAAAGGGGTTGCAGTTGCAACAGTGGCGCAGTACGAAAATGACAAAAAACTTCGTTTTATGGTAATGAGACCAAGAGCTGATCTACCGGCAATGATTGTTGATTCTATGTTGCCGCAAAAAGCAGCGAAGTATATGTTTGACGAAGCCGGAAAACGGCATATCCGGTACGATTTTAAAATGAATTTTAAAGATACAGTGGAGATGTTCTGTTCCGAAGTGGCTTCGTATGCCTATGGCAAAAAGGGATTGCAAATCTGGAAATATCCATCCACCATTTCATCACCTGGTGTAATAAACTGGCTGCACGATTTTGGTGTGGAAAATTTTATTACCCAAATGCCATCCGATCTGGAGTATGATCCACAACTGGCTGTGGTGGCAGAATGGCGTGATCCTGAAACCTTGTTTAAAGACCATATTGATAATGCAGTAATGGATGCTTTGCTGGAAAAGGCTAACAGAGGCGCAATAATTGATTATAATATCTGGCAGTTGCCGGTTGTAAGGGTTATAAAAGGTTATTGTATGATTAAAAATGTGTTTGGAAAAACAGGAATGATACCCGAGGGTATGAGTGCAACCAAAGCTTTAAAGAACCAGACTTTTGTTGCCATGCATGTTAAGTTAAAAAACAAAACCATGCAAATGGCTGATGAGTTTTTTAAGCGGCAGGGCTACCGGGCACCGTACTGGCAGTTGGTTAAATTTGCAGAAAAAGCCGTATCAGAAAACTAATATTTACGATACGGCAATAAAAAACCTGCAGGGTATCTGCAGGTTTACAAAAATTTCAATCTAATTTCAGATTACTTCGGGCTGGCCAAAATCTTTAAGGTTTTGAGCATCAAATGCAGCCTTGTCGCCGTAGGGACCATGATAAATTGCATCTCCAAAACCCAGGATGGGGAAAAATACGATACCCAGTAAAACAAGTCCTACTGTGAAACCTTCTTCCTTACCAAAACTTTTTGAAAGCATGTTGTAGGTCCAGATTATGAACACATAGTTAACGATAGGGATTAAAAAAAGAATCAGCCACCAACCCGGCTTGCCAACAATTTTAAGCAGCACATACATGTTGTAAATAGGAACGATAGCTGCCCAGCCTGGCTGACCGGCTTTTTCAAAAATTTTCCACATTGCTGCGATTATAAATACAACAACAACAAGAATAATGACGATAAATCCAATACCTAGTTCTGGCATAACAGTTGAGTTTTTGGTTAAATAATGAATCTAATGTAATAATTTAACCCGAAAAGTTATAATAAAGACATCCTTTTTTTAATTTGGATGATAAACCCGCTCAGCATTATTATAAACCGTTGCCTTATCCAACGTCATTGTTTTGGTTTGCTGTTTTAAATACATCTCTACCTGGTCATCAAAATGTTTGTTGCCGGGTTTTGCGCTGGCACCGTACATGTTGATGGATTCAATTTTGGGCAGACCTTGCTTTTGAAAACGTACAAACATTATCAGTCCGTCTCCGCCAATCGATTTTAGTTTGCCATTAGCCATCGGCTCTGTCCATTGTGGCGAAAGTAAATCAGGGAATCCACCGAGTGGCCACTCTTTATCACCACGAACTAATTTTTGAATATCACCGAGTTTTAAGTCCGTGGTGCCAAAATTGGTTTGCAAATAATTTTGAACGTAGGTATATGTTTCAATGGCTTCGGCTTTGGTAATTGATCTTGGCGACTGGCCTTGTAGTTGTTTTTTAAGATGTTCGTAGGTTAATACAAAGATGGCTGCGCCTTTACTGTCAGTATCTCCACGTTTATCCCAGTTTTTAAAAGTTGTAATTAAAGATGCCATGGCAGGGTATTCCGTTTCACTCAATAAAAACATGGAATCCAATTTGTAAGGATACTGCAGAACGGCCGGCAATTGTTTGTCAAATTTTATCTGTTTAAACTTTTCATAGCTCAATTTTTCGTTCTGCGGAAACAATTCCATAAAACGCACACTTCTGTTAAGGTTATATTCTTCCCAACCATCGGTTTTTGAAAAAGCAGCAGCTTTTAAATTATCTGCTGCTGACGTTGCTAAAAAAGAAGAATGATTGGTGTTGAACAGAAAACCGCTTTTTGGATTGATATATTGTGGCAGTTCTTTTTCGGGCCTGAATGTAGTCCATAAAGTTTTGGATGTATTACCGGGTACCGTTTTTTTCCAGTTATAATTTTCCGATGCATTTCTAATAGGCATCAAAGCATTGTTTATGTAAAAAATAGTATCGTATCTATCGGCATACATAATATTAAACATGCTAAGCTCCTGCCGGTTAAGTGCGGCGTAAAACTCGGTGAAGTTTTTTGCCTTGTCCATCTGGTACCATTGGTCTAAAACGCCAATCTTCATATTGGCACCAAGGCGCATGGAGAAGAAACCCTGCTCGTTTTTCATCGTTGCACCATATTTGCTCCAGTAAACCTTTCGTTTTACATTAATGGGAATACCTTTTATTTTCAGCTTGATTGTTTTTACTTCCAGGTCCAGCCACTGCCCGTCAAATTTATATTGCAAAGGTTTATCAGGATTCATTTCCAGTTGATATTCATCGATCCTGTCGCAATAGTTAACTGTATGTGCCCAACCCAAATTTTCATTTACGCCGTGTAAAATGCATGGACCGCCAGCAAGTAAGCCGCCGGTGATATTTAAACCTTCTTCGCTGCAAAGATGTGCCTCGTAAAATGCCTGTGGGCCTGTGTTTGGCTGGTGTGCATTTATTAAAAGAAAAGCTTCACCGGTGCTGGTTTTAGAAGCACTTATGGCGGCAGAGTTACTCCCTTTTTTATTTAGTTCGGGTGCTTCCCATTCTTTGTTATTAAATATTCGGATAAGTGCCTGATCGGCTCCGTTAAAAATGGTTAAGGCAAATACGGAGGATGAAACATATTCTTTGGCAGTAACCGGAAAAATTCCTTTGTGCAATATTTCGTCTGGATGTTTTTTTGCATAATCATTTAATCCCTGCAAATACCCGTCTATCAGTTTTAAAAAAGCAGGGGTAAGCGTATTCCATTTTTCTTCGGTTATTTCGCGGCAGCGAAAAAGAGCGAATGCATAATCACCTGCAGCCCCTTTTTTTCCTTGCACACTTGCCATCAGGTTTTTTGCCGGCAGTATAATTTCCTGCATGCTTCTAAAATCATCTTCGGCTTCGGCCCAGGCCAGGCCATAAGCTACTTCGGCATCGGTTTTGGCAAATATATGTGGCACGCCAAACGAATCCCTTACAATATCAATTGCAGCGGGATTAATTAAAGTTTGGGAAAAGCCGGTAATAAAAAGGAATAAATAAAAAGAAAGAAATGAAATTCTTAGCATTTGAGTTGAGTGTGTTTTAGTAGAGACTGTTTGTTATTTGCTCACTAAAGATATGCAGTAAAAGTGTGCGACGCCAATGAAGTTGAAGAATGATTTAACAGCCGGGCTCAAAAAAATAATTTGCACAATTCAAAACCAATAGTTTACTTTGTATCTCAAAGTGCTTTTTATATGGATACACCACATCAACCTTTGGAAGATCTGCAACACATCAAAAAGATGATGGAACGCAGCAGCCGGTTTATTAG
>JBBQLS010000180.1:0-6986 GCA_038328115.1 Chitinophagales bacterium | reverse complement strand
ATTTCTTTACAGATAAATTTCCGGCTGTTTAGCAAATCCATCACTACCTTCGGCCCTTCGGCTAAAAACAACCCATATTCATCTCTGAATTTTTTGTGCTGCAAACTTTGGATATATTTGGTATGTGTTTTGCTTAACATTGTCGCTTTTATTATTTTATGCAGGTTAACCCATTCGTTAAATATCGCTTTTTAAAATATCCGGTAACTACCGGTTTAAAATATACTCTTTTACTTTGCTTACTGCTGTCAGCCTGCACCATTCCCAAAAAGTACCAGAAAGGCAAGCCTTTCATCACCAAAAATAATATCGAAGTTAAGGGAGGAAATTTTAGTAAAGAAGAAAGAGCCAGTTTAAAAATACGGCTGAATGCCCAGTTGGATGACAGCTCCAGGATTAACACAATTGACAAATATTTTATTAGGCATATCATTGTCAGTCCACCCGTATACGATAGCAATTCGGCTGCTAAATCGGCCCACAATATGGAGACCTCCATGCTGCACCTGGGATATTACAAAGCAAAGGCAAACTTTTGGGCAGATACTGTAAATTTTAGTGACCAGCAGCGTGTTCATGTAAACTACGTAGTAGAAGTAAACAAACCTACCCTCATTGATACTTTTTCCTACATTATGCGCAGACCCGATCTGCAAAAATTGGCGGTAGAAAATATTGACAAGACTTTGATTAAGGAAGGCAAACCTGTAACCAAGGCTGCGGTGCTGGGCGAATTAAACCGGATGGTTGATTTATACCGCAACAACGGCTATTATAAATTTACTGCCGAAGAGATTGTGATGCGTGGCGATACAACCGTGGCTGCTTTAACCACCATCACCGATGATATTTTTGAACAGTTGCGTTTACTGGCCGAGGCCCAGGCTGCCCGTGACTCGCCCACCATCAAACTGGCAGTAGTTTTAAAATCGCCAAAAGACAGCAGCAGGCTGGCACCATACTACATCAACAATATTTATTTTTTTCCCGATTACCAAAATGGCGATAGTCTTACCAGCCCTGATCTTACAGTTAGGTATCTGTCGAGAAAGCGTTGCGAAACCTGTAAGCCGGATACGAATTTCATAATGCTCTATCATAAAAATTTATTCAAGCCACGTTTCCTCATCAGGAATTTGTATTTGCGAAAAGGCAACCTGTACAGCCAGAATGATTTTTATAAATCGCTGAACAGCTTTGCAAAAGCCGGCGTTTGGCAAAGCACCAATATACAGGTGCAGGAAGTAAAACAAAAAGACAGCGTACACAAAATAGACCTGCTGGTGCAATTAATGCCTGGCAAAAAATATGGCTACGAAGCTTCTGTGGAAGCCAGTTACTCCGCATCCAGCAACACCAACAGCGTAACGGCAGCCAATGCAGGCAACCTGCTGGGCTTGTCTGGTAATATTTCTTTTTTAAACCGCAACCTGAACAAAGAAGGAATAAAAATGACCAATTCGCTGCTGGCCGGTATTGAATTAAATTTCAGGCCGGACAGTAATAACACCAAAAACCTCATCAACTCCAACGAGGTTACTTATACCAATAATATTTCCTTTCCCCGGTTGATATTCCCGTTTGCCAATCTCAATGCCAATAAATTATTTAACAGCACAGAGTCGTTCATCACTACCAAGTTCTCTTACATTAACCGCATCAATTTATTTAATCTGCAGTCGTTCAACCTGGGTGTGGGATATTCTGCAACTACAAAAAAGAACCGCACCTGGATCTTCAGGCCGCTGAATTTTGAATTTGCCAGACTGTATAACGAAACGGATAGTTTTAAGAGAACACTTGACCAGAACCCGTTTTTACGATACTCGTTTAATACAGCGCTGGTGGCAGGTGGAAGCATTGGCTACCGCATAAATAAAGTAAACGTTAAACATACAAACAGGCAGCACAGTTTAAAAATAAATGTAGAAGAATCGGGTATGATATGGGGAAGGTTGGGCCTGTTTAAACAATACATGAAGCAATTTGTAAAAGCAGATGCGGAATATGTTTTTTCTGCCAGTCATCCAAAATCAGCATTCGTTGTGCGCTTTTTTGGCGGCATTGGTATTGCCTCTAAAAAAGATACTACCCTGCCATTTTTTAAACAGTTTTTTGGTGGTGGCAGCAATAGTATGCGTGGCTGGCCTGTACGTGGTATTGGCCGTGGGGCGCAACCGCTTTCGCCTTATGGCTCCAATTCTTTTAACGACCGCACCGGCGATATACAACTGGAATCAAACCTGGAATACCGTTACACCATTGCACAGATCATTCCCAATTCGCTGGTGCTTAAAGGAGCCTTGTTTGTTGATATGGGCAATGTGTGGAATTTCAGAAATTCAAACCCCGGCGGTGGGGTTGACAGTACGCAGTTTCAGTTAGCCAATCTGTACAAACAATTGGGTGTTTCTGCAGGCACTGGTTTCCGGCTCGATTTTAATTATTTTGTATTACGCTTCGATTTTGGTTTCCGGTTTAAAAAACCCGACGTTAGTAAAAATGATGGCTGGCAGATACCGGATATTAACTTCAATAATTTGTTCAGGCGTGGTGTGCAGGTTCCCGATCCGGTTGATCCCACCAGGACCAATAATGACAACCGGTATAAAAAATGGCGGTATGAGAATTATAATTTAACCATCGGTATAAGTTATCCGTTCTAAGTACAGACATCGGTCATTAAGTCAATAGTCATTTATTGAAGCGAAAAATCATCATACACGATCAATAACCCCAGTGATCTAATGACTAATGACCTAATGACCTAATGACCTAATGACTCAATGACCAATGACTTTTCAAAATCTTCCATCTCACTTGCGTATTCATTCTTAAATTCGCCGATGCGTGTGCGGCACAAGCTGCTTAAGTAGCCACCACAGCCCAATGCAGCGCCATAATCGTTTGCAAGACTGCGTATATAAGTGCCAGTGCCGCAGATTATTTTAAAATGCACAACAGGCAATTCAACAGCAGTTATTTCAAATGATTTGATGTGGATGCTGCGGGGTTTCAGTTCTACTTCTTCGCCCCTTCGGGCAAGTTCGTACAAAGCAACACCGTCTTTTTTTATAGCAGAAAACATGGGTGGCAATTGCTGAATATCGCCCACAAATTTTTCAGTTGCAGCCTGTAACATTTCATGGGTAACAAATGAAAAATCTTTTGGCTGCTCCGGTAAACTTTCAAGATCGTAAGTGGGTGTTACAGCTCCCAGCGTAATGCTGCCGGTATATTCTTTCTCCTGCGCCATATACTCGTTTATCTTTTTGGTAAACTTACCCGTGCATACAATTAGCAACCCTGTTGCCAACGGGTCAAGCGTACCGGCATGGCCAATTTTTTTTATCTGGATAAGGCTGCGCAGTTTACGCACCACATCAAAAGATGTCCAGTGCAGTGGTTTGTTTATTAAAATAACTTTACCATCTGCATAAGGCTGTTGAATAGCAGGGTCAATAGGAATTCTTTCTTTGCGTTCTTTTTTAACCGGTTCTGCACCGGCTTCTATTAACTTGTTGGTATATCTTTCTCTGTATGTTGTTTTACGGGCCAAAGTGTTTGTTTGTTGTTTGTGCAAACCTAAATTATAAATTTTAGGGGGCAAGGGGATATAAATAAGAAACGCAAAATACCCAACGATAAAATATCACTGAATTGCTTAATTTTACTGAATTGAATTATGGCTTTGCATCGTAAACCCAATACACATTCAATATTATGACAAAATTAACCAGACATAATAGCTTTAAAAGTTTAAAATTAAGCAGCAAGCCTAATGCAACTACAGGCAAAAATAACTTTGTACAATTACCAGAGCTGAAAGATTTTTTAAATCAATTGCAGCAGAAACTGATGAAATCCCGCAAAATTAAAAATGATAAATTGTAGTGGATAAAAGTATCACAGACAGTATTCTTGAAGTTTGCACTGCACTAAACAAACATAAAGTGCAATATTTAATTGTAGGAGGAACTGCTGTGGCGTTACATGGGTATTTTCGTTGGTCGCAAAATCCAACAGGAACATTTACGGAAAAATACGATCTCGATATCTGGTATAACCCTAGTTATGATAATTATTTTAAGCTTCTTGATGCATTGGAAGAATTAGGACAAAACGTTACAGAATTCAGAGAGGAGCAATCACCAAAACCAAAGAGTTCTTTCTTTAGATTTGAAATGGAAAGATTTACACTTGACTTTTTACCTGAATTAAAAGGCTTATCAAAATTTGGTTTATCATTTGACAGAAAAGAAGTAATAAACTTTAATGGAACAGATATTTTAGTTATCCACTTTGACGATCTTATTAAAGACAAAGAAACAGATTCAAGACCCAAAGATTTAATTGATATTAAACAGTTAAAGGCAAAAAGAAAATCCGGGTAACCAACCTATATCGCCTGCCTCGCCTTCAACTCCAAATATTTATTAACTGTGTTGATGGATAGTTTCTCAGGCGGAGTAAGAATGGAAAGTATTCCATGCTTTTTAAGTTCCTTTACAATCAGCCTTTTTTCAAACTCAAATTTTTCGGCAATGGTTTTTACGTACACTTCTTCCACGTTCTGTGCATCCAGGTGAGACAGGCTGTGCAGTTCGGTATTCTCAAAAAATACCACCATCAGCAAATGGTGTTTGGCAATGGAACGCAGATAATTCAATTGCCGGTTAAGACCGGATAAAGACTCGAAATTGGTGTACAAAACAATCAGGCTGCGGTGCTTGATGCGGTTGCGTATCTGCATGTACAGCATTTCATAATCACTTTCTAAAAAAGCAGTCTCCTGGTTGTAGAGCAGCTGCAGAATATTTTCACGCTGTATGGGCTTGCGGTCGGCAGCCAGCAGCGAGCCCATTTTATTGGCAAATGTCATCAGGCCTACCTTGTCCTGCTTATGCAGGCACACGCCCGATAAAACCAGGGTGCTGTTAATGGCATAATCCAGTAAGGTAAGCCCGCCAAAAGGCATTTTCATCAGGCGGCCTTTATCAATAACGCAATATACCTGCTGGCTTTTTTCATCGGTATAATTATTTACCATCAACGATCCCTTACGGGCTGTGGCTTTCCAGTTAACACTGCGGATATCATCGCCACGTACGTACTCTTTTATCTGCTCAAACTCCATACTGTGGCCAATCTTACGCATGCGTTTATTGCCGTATTCGGTTTGTATGGTGGTTTGCGAAAGCAACTCATATTTACGCATTTGCAAAAATGAAGGATAGACGGGGATGGTTTCAGCAGCCTCAATATTGTGGCGGCGCATTACCAAACCCATCAACGATTTTACATAGATAATGATACGGCCAAAATCATACGATCCTCTTGTTACAGGCCGGAGATTATAAATTATATTTTTTTGTTCGCCAGGTTTAAAATGGTGTTTCAGCTTCCAGTCTCTCTTTTGAAACTGCTCGGGCAGTTCATCAATGATCTCCATATCGGTGGTAAAAAGCATGTTGTTTTTTACCTGTAACTCTACTTTATTTTCATCACCGTTACTCAAGCGGTCTGCGGTAATTCTTTTGCCAACGGGTACTTTACTTAGCACAAAAAGAAAGAGGTAATCAATAAAAATCAAGGCAGTTAAAACCAACAGCAGGGTTTTTACCACACCGTACATTCCCGGAACAAAAAAAGCAATCATGAACAAAAAAATACACAGCCCCACCGCCAGGTAAAACCTTACCGGCAAATATAATGCGCCAATATATCTTCTGATAATCTTCATGAATAAATTTACCTGGGCACTTCAATCGCTTTTAAAATAGTTTCAATCAGGTCGTCGGCAGTAACACCCTCCATCTCTTTCTCAGGTGTAAGAATAATACGGTGCCTTAACACATGCGGTGCCATTTCAACAATATCTTCGGGTGTAACAAAATCTCTCCCCTTAATGGCGGCATTGGCTTTGGCCGAGCGCAGTATGGCCAGTGATGCCCTGGGCGATGCACCCAGGTACAATGCAGGGTTGTTGCGGGTTTCATGTACAATCCTTGCAATAAACTCAACCAACTTTGGTTCAATAATGATGGATTGTACCTGGCTGCGGTAATGCTGTATATCCTGCGGCGAAAGTAATTTACGAACACCTTCAATCATTTGTGTCTGTGTTTTTCCCTGCTGGCGAGTCAATATATTGATCTCATCCTGCAGCGTTGGATAACCTACTTCAATTTTAAAAAGAAAACGATCTAATTGCGCTTCGGGCAACCGGTACGTACCCTCCTGCTCAATAGGATTTTGTGTTGCCAGCACCAGAAACGGAAAACGCATTTGATGGCTGATGCCGTCAATGGTCACCTGCCGTTCTTCCATTACTTCAAACAAAGCCGCCTGCGTTTTTGCCGGCGCACGGTTTATTTCATCTATTAAAATAATGTTGCTGAAAATGGGTCCTGCCTTAAATTTAAAGTCGCCCTCACGGGGATTAAATACTGAGGTACCAACCACATCACTCGGCATCAGGTCGGGTGTAAACTGCAGGCGTGAAAAATCAGCATCAATGATCTTTGCAATCAGTTTGGCCGTTAAAGTTTTTGCCACGCCGGGTACACCTTCTATCAGGATATGCCCATCGCATAAAAGGCCTATCAGCAAAAGATCAACCATTTTATATTGACCTATGATGACCTGTGCTATTTCGTTTTTAATATCCAGCACAGCCCTGTTCAATCCACTCAGGTCTAAACGTTGTTGAAAAAGATTTTCTTCCATCAGTTTTTGTTTTATGCCCCAAATCCGCCAACTGGCGGAGCTTTACGCCATAGCGGTTTGGGTTGTTTTTAAAATATCAGCCTCGTTTTTCTTTATTTTTATAAAATTGTTGTATTTGCTCCTGCAAAGAAAGTAACTGGTAATCACTCACCACATCGCTGCCCTGCGTAGCTACAATAGAACGGTATAAGGTATCCACCTTATCTTTATCAACACCACTCTTCCGGCTCAGTACCGCAACAAAATCATCATTTACA
>JBBQLS010000179.1:0-7046 GCA_038328115.1 Chitinophagales bacterium | reverse complement strand
AAAGGGCGTGGCCGCCGAAGATTATGCCCTGTTGTTTTTTGCAGATATTATGAGCGATGGCACCGTAAGCACCCACAACGATTTACCGGCCGAGCTGCTGCATAAAAACAACAACCCCGTGTTTAGCCTCGGTGGCAAATTGTTCGAGCTGGGCAACAAAGAAGGCTACCGGCAGTTTTGGGCCATTTATAACCGCCCGCCAAAACAGGAGTACCGTAATTATTTGCTTGAGCGGCGGGATAGCCTGATACCGCTGGATGAACGCAGCTTTAAAGGTGCTTATTACACACCACTGAATGTGGTAGATAAAGCCTACGATAAACTAACCGAAACCCTGGGCAAAAACTGGCAGAAGGATTACGTAGTTTGGGATATGTGCTGCGGTGTGGGCAACCTGGAGGTTAAGCACAGCAACCCACGCAATATATACATGAGCACGCTTGATAGTGCCGATGTAGATGTAATGCACGCCACCAAAACCTGTGTGGCAGCCACCCGGTTTCAATACGATTATTTAAACGATGATATAACCGACCCTTCGACAGGCTCAGGACAAGTTGGCAACATAGATTATACCCTTACCAATAAAATACCCGACAGTTTACGCAAAGCAATTGCAGAAGGTAAAAAGATTTTGGTGTTGATAAATCCGCCGTATGCGGAAGCAGCAAATTCATTGGGGAATGAAGCAAAAACAGATGTAGCTACAACCAGTTTGGCAAATAGCATGAAAGATTACGGGTACGCTTCACGAGAACTATTTGTACAATTTTTAGTAAGGATATCAAAAGAAATTCCTACAGCAACAATAGCAATGTTTAGCACATTAAAATATGTAAATGCTCCCAACTTTGAAAAATTTCGTGAAATATGGAATGGCAAATATTTGGGAGGATTTGTAGTTCATAGTCAAGGATTTGATGGACTAAATGGAGATTTTCCTATTGGTTTTTTGATTTGGAAAACTCAAAATGTAGATAATAAAAAACAGTTTATAACTGAAATTATTACAGAAGTGTTAGACAAAAATGCAACGCCAATCGGCGAAAAGCATTTTTATAATTTACCCAACAAGCAATTACTTACTAACTGGATTGGTCGTCAAAAGGCGAATAATGAAGATGCGTTGCCATTAATAAATACAGTAACACCAACAACTAAAATAACCGGTGTAAGACGTACGAAATGGTCCGATGGAGCAATTGGACATTTACTTTCTGATAGTAACGATTTGCAAAATGCTAATCAAACAGCACTTTTTTCTTCAGTACATAGTATAGGTCATAAAGGAGGGTTCTTTGTTACAGAAAAAAATCTTTGGCAAGCTGCAATTATTTTTTCTGCAAGAAGATTAGTAAAACCAACCTGGCTCAACGACCGTGACCAATTCCTCCAACCCACCGAACCCCTAACCGATGAATTTAAAAATGATTGTTTGGTATGGATGTTATTTAATGGCAGCAACCTAACTGCCAGTGCCAACAACTTAGAATGGAACGGCAAACAATGGAGCATCGTTAACCACTTTATACCCTACACCGAAGCCGAAGTAAATGCCCCCGACAGGTTTGAGAGTGATTTTATGATACAATATATGCAGGGCAAAACATTCTCCGCAGAAGCCAATGCCGTATTAGCCGAAGGCAAAAAGCTTTGGCAGGCTTACTTTGCCCACACCGATGTACGCACCGTGCGTGACGAATTAAAACTTAACCGTGCCGATGTGGGTTGGTATCAAATACGCAAAGCACTGCAGGCCCGCAACAGCAGCGGCGATTTTGCCCCCGTTAGTTTTAAGCCTTTTGAAGAGGCTTATAAAGTACTTACAGAAAAACTACAGCCAATGGTTTATGAGTTGGGGTTTTTGAAGAATTAGCACAGAGGTGACACCTTTTTAAAAGGTGTCACCTCTAACACAAACAGCAAGCACTTTCACAGAGGTGTCAGCTTTTTGAAAGCTGACACCTATAACCAACACACTGCAAACAAAAACAAATAACAACATGCCCCAACCACCAAACTATCATGCAGATTTTATAGAAAATGGTATCTATCATGTTTACAGCCGTACCAACAACAAAGAGCCTTTATTTAAATCAGACGAAAACCGGTTGTATTTTTTAAGGCAATACGATAAATACCTGCATCCGTTTGTTGATACTTTTTGCTGGAACCTGCTTCCCAATCATTTCCATTTTATGGTACAGGTAAAATCATCAGAAGCAATAAAAGAATACCTTATTCAATTGCCCCCTCAACTTTTAAAAACGCCTGAAAAAGAATTTTTGGCAGATGAGGGCAGCACCGGAAAATTATTAGAACTTGAATGGAAGCGTTTCTTTAATTCGTACTCAATGGCTTTTAACAAACAGCATGGCCGCAAGGGCAACCTTTTTCACAGGCCATTTAAGCGTGTGGAGGTAGATAAGGATTCTCATTTTACACAAACAGTTATATACATTCATGCCAATGCACAACGCCATAAAATATGTAAAGATTTTACTTTGCACAAATGGTCATCATGGCATACGCTGCTTTCCGGTATTTCAACAAAATTAAAACGGCAGCAACTTATGGATTGGTTTGGTGGTAAAGATCGTTTTATACAAACGCATAAAGAAATGACTGACTATTATTACCAGGTACAAACAGAAATTGAAGAATGATTTTACAGAGGTGTCACCTTTTTAAAAGCTGACAGCTTTAAAAAAAACTGCCTGCCACAGAGGTGACACCTTTTGAAAAGGTGTCACCTCTTGCCAATGCCACCGGCACTGTACATATAAACTCCCTCGCCCCAACTGGCGCAGATATGCAGCAAGGATAAGAGCGTTGGCGTATCTGTGCCAACTAATACTGTTACAATGTAAAAAAGTGAAGCTACGGAACTATAAAGCACTTCTCCGCCTTGGTTCCTGTCCGCACGAACCACTACGCCCTGGCCCCGGTTCGTGGCACACGAAACGAGAAAAATAATTTTAAGTGGTTAAAAACCTATAAGGTCTGCCGGGCAGCAAGGGAGCGCTGCCTACCTTATAGCGTTTTAAGTGAGGCAACCCCTTTTCCGCCTACGGTGTTGTTAGCAGCGTGCCTGCGGCCGATTGTCTCCAACTGGCGCAGATATGCAGCAAGGATAAGAGCGTTGGCGTATCTGTGCCAACTAATACTGTTACAATGTAAAACAGTGAAGCTACGGAACTATAAAGCACTTCTCCGCCTTGGTTCCTGTCCGCACGAACCACTAAGCCCTGGCCCCGGTTCGTGGCACACGAAACGAGAAAAATAATTTTAAGTGGTTAAAAACCTATAAGGTCTGCCGGGCAGCAAGGCAGCGTTGCCTACCTTATAGCGTTTTAAGTGAGGCAACCCCTTTTCCGCCTACGGTGTTGTTAGCAGCGTGCCTGCGGCCGATTGTCTCCCACAAGCGGCATTGTGGAGTGTATAGACCTCCCAAAACCATAAGGAAATTTGGCAACCACCACCACTATAAGTCAGCTCTTAATTTTGCCTTTATTGGCGTTAATGCAAATCACAAAAAGCAATTAGCTTATTCTAACGCCGCTGTTGTGCGTCCTGCCAACAGCCGAAGAGTTATCCATTTCTTATGCCAGGCCGGGCTGTCTTTGATGAGCGATAAAATATTTAAGATTTTTTTTCTTATTAAATGCTATCTTGAAGGATATAAAACAGTACAACTCTATCAAGTAAAAGTGAAAATCAGTAAACAAAACATATTCATTCGCATTTTAATTATTGCCATTATTCAGTTTGCAACAGCTACCGTATTGCCGGCACAAAACTGGAGAGGTACGGTAAATTCAGACTGGAATAATTCGGCTAACTGGTCATCCTGGCCTTTGAATAATATAAATATTGTAATTGACCCCCTGAATTATACCGGCAATGCAGCTTCACCTGTAATATCAGTTGCATCTGTCTTCTCACCAAAAAAAGTTATTGTTCAAAATGCGGCTGAGTTAATTATTCAAAATAACCTTACAACCAACGATAATTTTGATGTTACCGGGGTTGGATCGAAACTTACGATAACGGGAGGAATTTTTAATATTGGCCTTGCAGCAAATGGCCGTTTACTGGTAGACCTTGGTGCCCAAATGATCATGAACGGTGGCAGTATTGCTACCGGCAGAAATGTGGCACTGGGAACGGGAACAACAATTACCATGAACAATGGCAGCCTCACTTCAGGCGACAGGCTTTTAATGGATCTTGGTGGCAGGTTTATTTTAAATGCCGGTAATATAATTGTTGCCACCCGGCTTGCTTTAGCCGATGGTGATCTTGCAGGCTCTTCATTTTTCCAGATGAATGGCGGTACAGTAACCGTTGGAGCTGAAATTAGTTTGGGAAATGAATTCGGAAATTATTCGCCCGGTTTTAATTTGGCAGGCGGTACACTAACCGTTAATGGTAATGTACTTTGGCTGGGTATTGCACCCGGTAGCGGCACACCTAAATTTAATATTTCGGGCGGAACGGCACATATAAACGGAAATATTCAAAACTCAGTTGCCAGTACGGTTAACCTGTTTCTGGAGATCAACGGCACCGGACAACTGAATTTTAACGGAAGCCTGATAGATGCGCTTTATGTTGCTGACAGTATAAAGCATTCGGGTAATACGCAGTTTTTTATCAATGCGCCCTGCACCTGGACAAATCATGGTGTTTTTCATTCACAAAACTCATTGGTCAACTTTAACGGCAATGCATCGTTGCAGGGAACGGGGGTTTATAACTTTGATGATATTTTAATAAACAGTAACAAAACGGTAACCCATGTTTCGCCGGTAAACATTGATGTAAAAGGAGATTTTATGAATCATGGCGATTTTATCAGCAATTTAAATATGGTTACTTTTAATGGTGTTGATGTACAGTCAATTGATGGCAGCACGTCAACATCATTTTATAAATTAAAAATTTCAAATTCCTCGGCACAGGGTGTAATAGTAAAGAAATCAATTTTTGTTACCGGTCAATAGGTCTTGCTTTGGGCAAAAAGAAAATGAATGTTGATTGTATGGTATTTTTCCGCCGACGGTGTTCGCAGAGTGTCTGCTGCCGCCTTGTCTCCGACCAACGCCAAATCATATAGGTATTCTTTTTTCATCAAGTTGAAATTTGCCCCGTTCGTATAAAAAATTGTTTTTTATGTTTACATTTACAAGTCAAACTCGCACAGGAGGGAATCTTTAGACCCCAAACTGGCGCAGATATGCAGCAAGGATAAGAGCGTTGGCGTATCTGTGCCAACTAATACTGTTACAATGTAAAACAGTGAATCTACGGAACTATAAAGCACTTCTCCGCCTTGGTTCGTGTCCTCACGACCCACTACGCTAAGTTCTTCGCTATAATCCGAAGCCCGTATAGTTGTAGCATTTGAAAATACAACATACTTTTAGCATTAGAAAAAAGGTTCGTGAGGACACGAACCAAGGCGAAGAACATTGAAACCGCCCCGTAGCAAGCTTCAGTAGTTCACATCAACTCTTAATCAACAATGCATCACTTACAGGAAATTTTACCTGTAAGTCGCAGCCGTGACCGGGTTGCGAAATAAAATCAGCCGTGCCATTAAAAGATGCAGCCCGGTTTTTTATATTGGTTACTCCAATTCCTTCACTTTTTTTGCCGGTTTTAAAACCAACCCCATTATCTGAAATGCTGAACTGGATGGATTTTTCATTTTGTAAAATATCAATATTCACCTTTGTTGCCTTTGCATGTTTTAAAATATTGTTCAGTTGTTCCTGTACAATGCGGTACACATTCAGCTTGAATTTATCACCTACACTGTGTTCATTAAAATCTTTCTTGCTGCAGGATATTTTTACACCGCTTATTTCCATTGTATCATGGCAAATAGTATCGATAGCTTCGAAAAGCCCCAGGTTTCTAATGATATCCGTGGTAAGACCTTTGGTTAATTTCCTGATCTCTTCAATAGCTTCCAGGGTATATTGAGAAGACTGGCTTAAATAGGTTCTACTGTTCTGCCCGCCACGCTTTGCCAGATCTATATACAGTTTGGAGGCGCCCAGCAACTGGTTAATATTGTCATGAAGTTCCTTTCCTATGTCTGATCTTTCTATTTCTTTTGCCTCTTCTACGGCTTCTGTTATCTGTTTTTCTTTTGACTTAATTTCCTGTTCTAATTTTTCCTCCAGTATTTGTTGTTTACTATTATCCTGCATAGAACCCAACATGCGGTAAGCTTTTCCGGCAATATCCCGAAGGATAATGGCCACACTTGTTACATTCGCTACCGAATTGTCTGCTTTTAAAAAACGATAGCTGTATTTCCATTCAGTATCTTCCGATTCAATTGCCCTGGTGAAGTCCTGGAATACGGCTGATTTATCATCAGGATAAATATGGCTCAGCCAATCATCTGCCGGTGTCATATCGTTGGTTATCTGATAACCATATTTTTTTTGATAAGCATCACTTATCAATACTTTATTTGTTACTAAATCATTATCATGTAAAATATCAGAGGAGGAATTAAAGATGAGCTTAAAATTTTCCTTACTTTCTGTAAGCAGTTTTTCTTTAGCAGTAACTTCCTTATCCAGCTTTTCTTCCAGTTCTTTTTGCCAGCTAAGATCATGCAAAACTCCTATCATCCGGCTGGCTCTCCCATTAGTGTCTCTGATAATTCTAATCCTGTTAAATACGTTGGCAATAGTACCATCTGCCCTGATAAGCCGGAATGCATATTCACAATTTAAATCAGGGGATATAATAAAGTCATGAATTTTCTTTTCAACTGCTTCCTTATCATCCGGGTGAATATGATTGTTCCAGTAGGAAATATCCCCTTTATATTCTTCTGCGGGGAAGCCTATCAATTTTTCAAATCCTTCTCCCCTGAAAACTTCGCCGGTTACTATATTCCAATCCCATATTACATCAAAAGAAAGTTTAGCCGCTTCATAAAACCTTTCAAGGTTATTCCCGTGCAGAATATTTTGCTTTTCCAGATTTTTTTGCAGTTCCTGCACCCTGCTTACGTCCTG
>JBBQLS010000178.1:0-7057 GCA_038328115.1 Chitinophagales bacterium | reverse complement strand
ATCCTGTATTGGTTGCGGAGCCTGCGTGGCAGCCTGTAAAAACAGCAGTGCCATGTTATTTGTAAGTGCTAAGGTTTCGCAACTGGCTTTATTGCCACAGGGGCAGCCCGAAAGAGAATCAAGGGTGCTTAATATGGTGGCTCAAATGGATAAAGAAGGATTTGGAAATTGTACCAATACCTATGCCTGCGAAGCCGAATGCCCCAAAGGTATTTCTGTAAGCAATATTGCCCGTATGAACAGGGAGTATCTGAAAGCAGGATTAAGTACTGAACAATAATTTAACCTGATTGAAGTTATATAAAGGCCTTCTGTATGGAAGGCTTTTTTTGTATACCTAATGTATTTATCAGTAATTTTAACAGTACTAATCCCCAAGATATATTGAAGCTTAAAAAGCTATACCTATTCCTGCTGTTTATGTTAACTGTGCATTTGCTTAATGCACAAATAAATCCACCATCGCTTTCAAACCTTCGTAAAATAACCATCAGTACCAAAGAAAAAACAGTTAAACTCGATTCTTTAAGCCTGGTGCCGGGTTCTGTAACTGTTGATGGAGTATCGGCATATTATTATAAAATTGATGAAGTAAATGGTACCATTACCTGGCTGGAGAAGCCTGGTAAAGAAAAAGTAACAGTTACCTACCGTGTGTTTCCTTACAAACTAAATGCGGTGGTAAGGCATTTCAGTTACGACAGCATCCGCAATAATTTTTTGGCTAATAATCCTTTTACATTAAGGGTAGGGACCAAGCAAACGAGCCCGCTTACAGATTTTGGAAATATAAAATCGGAGGGAAGTTTTGGCCGTGGCATTTCATTTGGCAACAGCCAGGATGCGGTGGTAAGCAGCAGCCTTAACCTGCAACTGAACGGCTTTATTGGCGATAGCCTGGAACTTACGGCTGCCATAACCGATAACAATATTCCCATACAGCCAGATGGTAATACGCAGGACCTGCGTGACTTTGACCGCATTTACCTGCAGGTAAAGAAAAGGGGCTGGCAGGCAAATTTTGGTGATATTGATATAAGGCAGAGCAAAAATTATTTCCTTAATTTTTATAAAAGACTACAGGGTGTTTCTTTTATAACAGATAATAAGATCACTAAAAATATTTCTAATTCTTTATTGCTTAGCGGTGCCATTGCCAAAGGAAAATTTGCCCGCAACCAGTTAACCCCGTTTGAAGGCAACCAAGGGCCTTACCGTTTAACCAGCCCTAACCTGGAGCTGTTTTTTGTTGTGCTGGCAGGTACCGAAAGGGTGTACATGGATGGAGAACTGCTGCAACGGGGAGAAGACCAGGACTACATTATCAACTACAACACAGCCGAATTAACCTTTACACAAAAAAGATTAGTTACAAAGGATAAGAGGATACAGGTGGAATTTGAATACGCCGACCGTAATTTTTTAAACTCGCAGATTTATGTGAGCGATGAGGTTAGTTTCAAGAATAAATTTTTTCTGAACCTTGGTTTTTACAATAATGCAGATGCAAAAAATTCTTCTATCAACCAGGTATTGGATACAAAGCAGAAACAATTTCTGGCAGATATTGGTGATGGAATTGATTCGGCTTATTATGTAAATGCAATAAGGGACACACTGAGTGCCGGAAAAATACTCTATAAAAAAATAGACACATTGTACAATGGTACCCTGCACGATTCAATTTTTGTTTTTTCAACCAACCCAAATGACATTCTTTATAGCCTGGGTTTTACTTACCTGGGCCCAGGCAAAGGAAACTATACGGTATTGCAAAGTGCCACCAACGGTAAGGTTTTTGGCTGGGTGCAGCCCGATGTAAATAATAACCACCAGGGCGATTATGGACCTGTTATCTTATTGGTTTCTCCTAAAAAGCAACAGATAATAACCGTTGGCGGAGAGTACGTTTTTAATCCAACAACAAGGTTAAAGGCAGAAGTGGCCATGAGTGATTACGATATAAATCTTTTTTCAAGCAAAGATAAAAGCAACGACAGGGGCTTTGCAACTAAACTGCAGTTTAGTAAGGATGCCATGCGGATACATGCATTTCAAAAAGTTTACTTAATGCAAACAAAACTGGGCTACGAGTTTGTGCAGGAGAGGTTCAGGCAGGTAGAACGGTTAAGGAATGTTGAATTTCTGAGGGATTGGAGTTTGCCTTATACTGCAGGCGCTGCAGACGAACAGATTATTGATGCTGCGGTAAAAGTGGCAGATAGCTCAGGTAATTTTTTGCAGTACCAGCTTACCAGTTACAACCGTAGTGATAAATACAATGGACTGCGGCATGTGCTTAACAGCTTTAATAATTATAATGGCTGGCAACTTACCGGTCAATTTAGTTTAACAAATATACATAACCCGCTACAGGATGGAACTTTTATAAGGCCCACGGTTGACCTGAAAAAAGAGTTGAGCAGGTGGAAGAAAATGCAGGTAGGGCTTAAGTACAATAGTGAGAACAACAACCTGCGTGATAAACAAACCGATACCCTATCCGCATTCAGCTATGCATTTAATGTGTGGGAACTTTATTTAAAATCAAATCCTGCAAAAGCCAACAGGTGGGGCGTATCTTATTTTACAAGAACAGATTTGCTGCCTGTAAAATACAAGCTGGAAAGCGCTGACAGGAGCGATAACTATAATTTATTTACTGAATTATTGAAAAGTGAAAAGCACCAGTTTAAATTAAATGTTACCTATCGCCAGCTCCATATTTTTAACAGCCTTATCAGCAGGCAAAAAGCCGATGAAAGCCTGTTAGGCAGAGCAGAATATTATGTAAATGAATTAAAAGGTTTTGTTGTTGGTAATGTGTTGTATGAAATAGGTTCGGGACAGGAACAGAAACGTGAATACACTTACGTGGAAGTGCCGGCAGGGCAGGGAGAATATACGTGGATTGATTATAATGGCAATGGTATACCGGAGCTGAACGAATTTGAAATAGCTGTTTTTCAGGATCAGAAAAAATACATCAGGGTTTTTACGCCCAGCAACCAGTATGTAAAAGCAAATTATGTTCAATTCAATTATAGTTTTACTTTAAATCCCAAGGCTATTTTAAAACCGAATGTTAGCGGGTTTAAAAAAATATTATCCCGTTCCAGTACCAGCTCGGCTTTACAGATAACCAAAAAAGATATCAGCACCGGTGGTTTTCAGTTTAATCCCTTTACCAGCAAACTGGTAGATACCACCCTGATCACTTTAAGTTCCTTTTTATCAAATACCCTGTTTTTTAACCGCAGCAATATTAAATGGGGCTTTGATGTAACGCACAGCATCAGCAGCGGAAAATCATTATTGAGCTATGGTTTTGAAAGCCGCCGGCTTCGTAACCTGATTGGTAAAGTAAGGTGGAATGTTAACCGGCATTTTGTAACTACAGTAAGTTATAAGCAAATAAAAAACATTTTAAATACCAAGGGTCCCAAGTTTGATAACCGCAATTACCTGGTTGTGCAAAATATCTTTGAGCCATCTTTGTCTTACGTGTATAAAACAAATTTGAGAGCCACATTAACCTACGCTTACGGCCAGAAAAAAAACACCATTGATTCCATGGAATCTGCTACCAATCATGTATTCACGGCCGATGTGCGTTATAATATTCTTTCCAGCAGTACCCTTAATGCCAGGTTTTCGCTGAACCAGATTAGTTTTAAAGGGTATCCCGGTTCAGCAAATACAACTGTTGGTTATATTTTACTGGACGGATTGTTGCCAGGGAAAAATTATTTATGGAATCTGGAATTTACAAAACGACTTGCAGGTAATATTGAAATGAGCCTTCAGTACGAAGGGCGAAAACCTGAATCAACAAGAACCATACATGTTGGGCGGGCATCTATCAGGGCAATTTTTTAACCTAACTGAACCATCCGCCTTTTTTTAAACTGCCGATACCTTCACCAATTTTAAAACCATTATTATACACTTCAATTTTGTAGTCTCCAATTGAAAAATTGGTATTTTGTTTCCAGTCAATATTTAATGTCTGCCGCTGGCCCTGTGTATAATTCATATCAATTTTTTGTGTATAAAACTTTTGTGCTCCATCTCTTGTGCTAAAGTTACCCGACCCCAGTGCTTCTGCTGAAAGTGGTTTTCCATCGGGGCCGGTAATACACACAAAAATATTTTTAGGGCCCGACTGAGCTACCCGGTTTTCATCAATATCAAATGAAATGCGAAGTTTGTCAACCCGCTTTGCGGTACTGGTTGTTTTCTCTTTTCCTCCTTTTTCATTTATACCTAAAATTGTAAAGTTGGAAGCATGCAGGGTGTTAGCTACATCAATTACTTCTTCTTTTTGTTTGATTACGTTGGTGGCAGAATCAAAATCTTTCTGCACTTTATCGCGTTGCTGAATTACCAGGTTCTTTTCTTTTGTAAGCACAATTTTTTCTCCTTGTAATGACTCAACCTGTGTTCTGTAATTTACAATATCGCTGTTTAAAGATGATATTAAGCCTTTTGCCTGTGCCAGTTCCTGTGCGGTTGCCCCAACCTTCGATAAAAGTTCCTGAATTTTTTCACGCTTGGCAGCAATGTCACGGTCTTTTTTGGAAATAGTGCTGTCTTTGCTGTGCACCATATTGACGCTGGTGGTTTTAATGCGGTCGTACAAACTGGTAGCGTCGTCCAGTTCTTTTCTTAACTGGTCTTTTTCAGAATACGTATTGGTAATTACCTGATCTTTTTGCTGAATGGTTTCTTTGGTCTTGCTTTTATCCCAGATAATATAGCCCCAGGTGCCCAATAAAGCCACAATAAGGCTTACCGTCAGATAATTATGCCATTTGTTTTGCGGTTGCGGAGCCGCAGGTTGCAATAACGATTCGGAAGCGGGGAAATTTTCGAAACTCATAGTTTAGGTTTTATATGCCGGGTTTTTACAGGCTAAGCAGTGCTGGTTTTAAAACAAAAATAACAACTGCTAAAGCCGCCAAAATTATGCCAAAGTTAAAAAAGAAAACGCTTTATAACCGTGGTTATTGCCGTGTTAAAGCCTTTTAACGTTTATATGATACACATCTTTTTTTCTTTATAAAAAGATGTAATGCTTTGATAAGGTTTTAAAATCTGCTAAGTATTATCTTTGAATTATGAGTGCAGAAAAAATTATCGCCGAATGGCAAAAGAAAATCTATAAAAATATTTACTGGCTTGAAGGGGAAGAGGATTATTATATTGATATGATAGTGGATTATGCCGAACATAAAATTCTGGATGAGGCAGAAGCTGGCTTTAACTTAACCGTATTTTATGGTAAAGATGCTGATTGGACCGCTGTTGTAAACGCCTGTAAAAGATACCCCATGTTTGCCGAGCGGCAGGTAGTTGTGCTTAAAGAGGCGCAACAGATGAAAGATATTGATAAATTAGAAAGCTATGCCGAGCATCCTTTAAGCTCTACCATTTTCGTAGTGGCTCATAAAACCAAAACGCTTGATAAAAGATCGAAACTGCACAAACTGCTTAAAAAATCGGCAGAGATATTTACTTCTGAAAAAGTAAAAGATTATAAGCTACAGGAATGGATTGGCGGATATATACGGTCGCAGGGATATACCATCAATGCAAAAGCCATCAGCCTGCTGGACGAGCATATTGGTAACGATTTAAACCGCATTGTAAATGAAATTGAAAAGCTGGCGCTTAATTTAAAAGGTAAGAAAGATATTACCGAGGATGATATTGAACGCTACATAGGCATCAGCAAAGAGTATAATGTTTTTGAGCTGCAGGCTGCTATTGCTAAAAAAGACCTGGCCAAAGCCATAAAAATTATCCAGTATTTTGAGGGGAATCCCAAAGCGGGCCCTATACAGATGGTGTTACCAGCGCTGTATGCCAGTTTCAGTAAAGTGTATACCGTCTTTGGTATGCAGGACAGAAGTGAAGCAGCCCTTAAACCTCATTTTTATTTTAACGGCAATGCGGTAAAAGCTGCGTTGGAAGCCATCAATAACTATGGTTACGATGGTATAGAAAGAATTTTATTACTGCTGCATCATTACAATTTAAAAGGAGTGGGAGTGGGCGATACCGGAACTTCCGATGCATCGTTGATGAAGGAGATGGTGGTGAAAATGGTTGCACGGTAAAATCGCTTTTGGCGATTTTATTGTAGGAACACGCCTTTCGGCATGTTCATAATTAGCAAATTGAATTCGCCACAGGCGAATTCCTACAAAACAGCCAGACTGTCCTCTTTGTCTTTATGCAATTGCAATTTCAAGGCTTCCAGGCCATCAAACTTAACTTCGCTGCGCAAATATTTTTTTACAGTAATGCGGATAGTTTGCCCATAAATTTCCCTGGCAAAATCAAAAATATTTACTTCTGTCACCCGTAATTTTCCATTTATCGTGGGCCTGAAACCTATACTCATCATGCCTTTATAGGTTTTACCTTCAACCGTTGCATATACTGCATAAATACCATCACCCAGTGTAATCTTTTCTTCATCGGTGCTTTTTAAGTTTGCAGTTGGGTAACCAATAGTACGGCCAATTTTATCACCATGAAACACTTCTCCCTCAAAGAAAAAATTGTAGCCTAAAAAATTATTGGCTTCTTCAATATTGCTATGCAGAATGGCATTGCGTATGTTGGTGCTGCTTACTTTAATGGTATTGAGTATGTGCTCAGGAATTTCTTTAAGCTGGTAGTTATAAACAACGGCTTTTTCTTCCATCATTTTATAATCGCCGCTCCGTTCTTTTCCAAAACGATGGTCGTAACCGATAATGATGGTATGCGGCTTAAATTTATCAACCAAAAAATCCTGTATGTATTCTTCGGCCGTCTGGCTGGCAAAATAATCGGTAAAAGGTACAATCACCAGGTGATCGATGCCGGTCTTTTCCAGCAATTCAATGCGTTCAGCCAGGGTATTTATCAACCTTACACCGGTAATTACCGATGAAACAACCTTGCGTGGATGCGGATGAAAAGTGATAATGACAGATTCACCATTGGCAGCGGCAGCCTCGGTTTTCAAATTGTCGATAATCTGTTTGTGGCCAAGATGAACCCC
>JBBQLS010000177.1:0-7099 GCA_038328115.1 Chitinophagales bacterium | reverse complement strand
ACGGGTAACCAAAGGTGCCTGGAAAATAAATTTATATACCGAAGCAAATAATAATGAAACCGCCAGATTTTATGGCTGTATGCTGACATTTGATGCTGCCGGAAAAATAACGGCCTACAAGAACGGAGAAAAAATAACCGGTAATTGGGCCGAAGACGATATCCTGAAAAAGATAACCATAAATCTTAACACCAAAGATCCTGCTTTATCAAAACTTAATACCAATTGGAATATTTCTACCATTTCTAAATGGCAGTTAAGTTTTAATAACAGTAACAATACCGAACTGAACCAACAGTTACAGATAACCAGCCTGTAATTATAAATAAGTAGTATAGTTTTAGTTTCTCTGAGTTTAATGAACTGAAAAGCTGTTCCTTCATGGGAACGGCTTTTCAGTTTTTAAGATGTTGTTGATTGGGAAGTACAATTGTTTTACTTTTATGGCATGCCAAAAAAATTATTCCTGTTAGATGCATTTGCACTGGTATTCCGTGCCTACTATGCACTCATTCGTAACCCACGTATTACCAGCAAGGGCCGCAATACCAACGCACAGTTTGGATTTACCAACACCATTATTGAGTTGATAAAAAATCAAAACCCCACGCACATGGCTGTTTGTTTTGATACCCATGCGCCAACTGAACGCCATACCGACTTTGCCGATTACAAAGCTCACCGGCAGGAAACACCTGAAGATATTTTATCGGCTGTGCCGGATATAAAAAGAATTATTGAAGGGCTCAACATTCCGGTAATTGCTATTGATGGTTACGAAGCAGACGATGTAATTGGAGCCCTGGCAAAGATGGCAGAGAAAGAAGGTTACGAAGTGTACATGGTTACACCTGATAAGGATTACGGACAATTAGTGTCTGAAAATATAAAAATTTATAAGCCTCCTTACCAGGGTGGTAAGTTTGAAATAATGGGGCCAAAAGAAGTTTGCGAAAAATGGGATATAGCCAATGTGGACCAGGTTATTGATATGCTTGGGTTGATGGGCGATGCAGTAGATAATATCCCCGGCATAAAAGGGGTTGGAGAAAAAACTGCTGCCAAACTTTTGAAAGAATATGGAAATCTTGAAACGATCCTGGAAAATGCAGACAATATAAAAGGTTCACTGGGAGAAAAGGTACGTGCCGGAAAAGAACTGGCCGTGATGAGTAAAAAATTGGCCACCATTATCCTGAATGTGCCTGTTGAATTTCACGAAGAAAATTTTTTAATAAAGGAAATGAACAAAGCGGCTTTAAAAGAAATTTTTGAAGAGCTGGAATTTAAAACGCTGGGTAAAAGAATTTTAGGTGACGATATAGATGGTGCACCCGAATCATGGAATAATAGTGAGGAAGCCCGACCCAAAAAAGTTGCTACTGCACAACTGGATCTGTTTGGAAATATTATTGAACAACCGGAAACAGTTGAAATAAAAATTAAAAACGAGGATGAAATAACTACTGCTGATAAAAATATCAATAACACACCACACGATTATTCTTTGGTACAAACTGACGCTGAAATAAGCGACCTCATTAAATATTTATCAGCTTTTGATGAAATTTGTTTTGATACCGAAACAACCGGTATTGATGCCAATGCGGCCGAAATTGTAGGTATGAGTTTTTCCGTTAAACCCGGCGAAGGATTTTACATAATCTGCCCGGCTGATCAGGAGGAAACCTCCCGGAAGTTACAATTTTTTAAACCACTCTTTAATGATGCAGCCAAAACCTGGATTGGTCATAACATTAAATATGATATGCTGATATTGAAATGGCAGGGCGTTGAAATCGCCGGCAATACGTTCGATAGCATGCTTGCCCATTACGTAATTGAGCCCGATGGTAAAAACGGCATGGATGCATTGAGCGAAAAGTTTCTGGGTTACGAGCCGGTGCATATTGAAGAACTGATTGGTAAAAAAGGAAAGGGCCAGGGAACCATGAGAGATGTGGATCCTGAAAAAATAAAAGAATATGCTGCTGAGGATGCTGATATAACGTTGCAATTAAAGACTATCCTTCTACCTAAATTAAAAGAACGGGAAGTGGAAAAGGTTTTTTACGAAGTGGAAAATCCTTTGGTGAAAGTACTTACAGCCATGGAGTTTGAAGGAATACGGATTGATGAAGGTTTTTTAAATGAATATTCAAAAGAATTGCAAAAAGAATCTAAAGCTGCAGAAGAATCTGTGTATGCGCAGGCTGGTGTTCGTTTTAATTTAGCATCGCCAAAGCAACTGGGCGAAGTGCTGTTTGATAAAATGCAGATTGATCCCAAAGCAAAAAAAACAAAGACAGGCCAGTATGCAACCGGCGAAGATGTTTTATTAAAACTGGCTGCCAATAATAAAATTGTAGATGATATTCTGGTCTTTCGTGAGTTTACCAAGCTAAAATCAACTTATGTAGATGCACTGCCATTGATGATCAATAAAAGAACCGGTCGTGTGCATACATCTTATGCGCAGGCGGTTGCCGTTACCGGCAGGCTGAGCAGCAATAATCCTAACCTGCAAAACATTCCCATACGTACCGAAAGAGGCAGAGAAATACGCAAAGCATTTATTCCAAGAGATAAAGACCATGTTTTAATTTCTGCCGATTACTCACAGATTGAATTACGCATTGTGGCCGCCATCAGCGGCGACGTGAATATGTGTGAAGCTTTTAAGACCGGTAAGGACATTCATAATGCTACTGCTGCAAAAGTTTTTAATGTTGATGAAAAAGATGTGACCAAAGAAATGCGTTACAAAGCCAAGAGTGTAAACTTCGGTATCATTTACGGTCAGGGTGCATTTGGTTTGGCAGAAAATCTGGGCATCAGCCGTACCGAAGCAAAAGAAATTATTGATAATTATAAAAAGCAGTTTCCCAACATTCAGAAATACATGGATGACACCATTCATTTTGCGCAGGAGCATGGCTATGTACAAACATTAATGGGACGCAAGCGCTGGCTTAAAGATATTGGCAGCGCCAACTTCACCGTTCGTGCTTTTGCAGAACGTAATGCTATTAACTCACCTATACAGGGCAGTGCAGCAGATATGATAAAGCTGGCTATGATAAAAATTCATGCCGAATTCAGTAAACATAATTTTAAAAGTAAAATGCTGTTACAGGTGCATGATGAATTGGTTTTTGATGCACACAGATCTGAAATTGAAATTATAAAACCCATCATTTTAAATTGCATGCAAACTGCATTGGCTTTGCCCAATGATGTACCTACGGACGCTGAGCTGGGTATGGGAGATAATTGGCTGGAGGCGCATTAAAAATAATAAATTGGAAAAGAGAAAAAAAATACCTCAATGGATTAATATTCTTTTATGGATTGTGATAATATTTTTTCTATACTATATTTTATCTACTCCTATCATCACACCAAAGACACCTCCGACATCAACGCATAGATAATTAATCAATCTTGTACGGCTTAATTTGAAACATAACTCCCATTGCTTACTTTTGCTGAATGACTTCAACAATTATTTACTGTTACGATGCTTACTGCGGCTGGTGCTACGGCTTCAGCCCGGTTATAAAAAAGATTGCTGAAGAGTATAAAGATAAACTGGATATTGAAGTACTCAGCGGCGGCATGATGGTTGGCGAAGAGGCAATGTCCATTGAGAAGATTGGCCCATATATCCAAACTGCTTATAAGCGTGTTGAAGAACTGAGCGGTATTAAATTTGGCGAAGATTTTTTATGGCATATTAACAATCCCGATAAAAGTGATTGGGTGATGAACTCCGAAAAAGCAGCCATTGCTCTTTGCATTTTAAAAGAGTATTATCCCGAACGGCAACTGGAGTTTGCCACCGACCTGCAATATGCATTAAATTACGAGGGTCGTGATTTGGATGATGATGAAGCTTACCGCCACCTGCTGGATAAATACAATATTCAGGCCGAAGCATTTTATAGCAAGTTAAAAGCTGAAGAATATAAAGAAATGGCCCATTATGAATTTGCCTTAATGAAACAACTGCAGGTGAATGGTTTCCCAACAGTTTTTATACAAACCGGCGAAACAAAATTTGTAATGGTGGCCAAGGGGTTTACTGTTTATGAAGAGGTGAAAAAGCGTATTGAAAATGTGTTGCAGGAAATTGAACCATAGTTTTTTGCCCAGTATTTTTAGAATTGAAATACTTTATCAGGAATAGCTTTCCTAAAGCAAATTTCTGAGCTGTTTTGTAATACCCGGTTATTTGCAAAGTATGTGTAAAATCATTCACTACACATGTGGCCGGTAAATTTTTAATAACCACATCTCTCAGAACCAGCCGCATTCCTTTTTCCCACGAAGCTTTAATAATAAAATTCGACTTAACAACTGGTCGATATTTTAAAAGCGGCGATGCGGCCGGGAGCATTTTCCATACATATTTATTTTACCAGTGTTTGCTAATTTTTAACAATTGAAATGTGTAATCATGTTGACGGTTTCATCCTATTCACAAATTCATTAGTTATGTTTTCAATTCAATTATTTAAAGACGCCAGGTATTTCCAGATCTTATTTCAAAGCATTTTTTTATGTTACGGTATTTTCTTCTTACACTGGCATAATGAATATTGGTTGTATGCAACCTACTTTGGTACCGGTCTTTGTGTTCAGCTTGTAGCGGAATATTTTTTGGGGAAAAAACAATTTCCATTTTTACAAAGGTTTAAAAATGGAATTCCTTCTATACTTATTTCCTCCTTCGGGTTAACCCTATTATTAAAAACCAATCTCTGGTGGGTGGCGGTTTTAGCAGCCTCTATCTCTATTCTTTCAAAATATATTTTACGGATAAATGGCAAACACATTTTTAATCCATCGGCATTAGGTATTGTAGTGGCGGTTTTGTTTACCGGCAATGCATGGATTAGTCCCGCCCAGTGGGGAAGCGATGCTGTTATTATGTTTGGGGCTTTAAGCCTGGGATTTATTGTGACTACCAGGGTTCAGAAATTAGATGTGAGCATTGCTTTTTTAGGAACTTTTGCAGGCCTGATTTTTTTAAGGCAAATTATTTATCTCGGCTGGCCCATGGATTATTTCATTCAAT
Source organism: Chitinophagales bacterium (assembly GCA_038328115.1). Lineage (GTDB taxonomy): Bacteria > Bacteroidota > Bacteroidia > Chitinophagales > Chitinophagaceae > Ferruginibacter. The sequence goes on along the minus strand of JBBQLS010000177.1, from coordinate 2,019 downwards.
CGGTAAGCACAGGCAGCCTGTTACTTTTTTCTTTTTTTATGATCACCGATCCTAAAACAATTCCAAACCACAGGCTCGCAAGAATATTGTGGTGCTTGATAATAGCTGCATTTTCATTTTACCTGACTGCTTTTAAATTTATAAACGGGGCCCCTATTTTTATTCTGATAGTTGCTCAGCCGCTGGTACCCCTACTGGATAAATTTTTTAAAGCCCGCAGGTTTGAATGGGTTAAATCAAAAGCCTATACAGCCGAAGAAAATCATTTTATGCAAATTGTTTATTCTAAATCATCCATGTAATTATTAACACTAAAAATGAAATTATGAAAAAGAAATTCTTAATTATCGCGGCTTTTATTGTCACAAGCCCTGTACTATTTTCCTTCTGCGGTTTTTATGTAAGCAAAGCAGACGGAACATTAAAAAACAAGACCAGTCAGGTTATTCTGGTAAGAGATGGAAATAAAACAGTCATTACTATGTACAATGATTTTAAAGGCGACAGTAAAGATTTTGCCATGGTGGTGCCCGTGCCTGTTGTGCTTCGTAAAGATGACATTAAAGTGGTTGACCAATCTATCTTTCAGCGGCTGAACGATTACAGTGCACCAAGACTGGTTGAGTATTGGGATGAGAACCCCTGTAACCCAGTCAGGAGTGATGAGTATAAAAAATCGGCACCCATGAGTTCAATGAGTGAAAGTGCAGATGATAATATTCGGCGAAAGGATAAAGAGTCTGGAGTAAAAGTAGAGGCGAAATATCTTGTTGGTGAGTATGATATTTTGATCTTAAGTGCTAAAGAAAGTGGCGGACTGAAAGAATGGCTTACTTCAAACGGCTATAAAATTCCCGAAGGGGCAGAGGAAGTACTTGAGCCATACATAAAAAGTAACCTCAAATTTTTTGTGGTGAAGGTTAATGAAAAAGAAAAGCAGAAACTGAACAACAATTTTCTTCGACCCATACAGATCAGTTTTAACTCGCCAAAATTTATGCTGCCCATACGTTTGGGTATGGCAAATGCCGATGGCGACCAGGATTTAATAGTTTATGCATTTACCCGCAAAGGCAGGATTGAAAGTACCAATTACCGCAATGTGGAAATCGCAAGCAACAAAAACATTCCGCTGTTTGTACAAAAAAACTTTGGTGCCTTTTATGGTAATCTTTTTACCAATCAGTGGAATAAGGAAGATAAAAGCATAGCATTTCTGGAATACGCCTGGGATGTTAGTCCGCAAAATTATTACCATTGCGACCCATGCATTGCAACCGCACCCAGCGAACAGGATCTGATACAAAGCGGCGTTTGGTGGCTTGCCGGCAAAGATTGGAGAGATTACAGCGATGTAGATAGTGATGAGCCCGATAATGGAAGTAAGAACGTTCACTTTACCAGGTTGCATTTTCGCTACAACAGAAAATCATTTGCGCAGGACCTGATCTTTCAGGTTACGCCAAACACCGAAACTTTCCAGGCAAGGTATGTTATTACACACCCTGCAACCGGTGATTTTAATTGTGCCGCCGGCAAAAAATATCTACAGGATCTGAAAGCACGGAGAAAGAAAGAGCTGATAGAACTAACTGCTTTAACCGGTACCAATATCAATAACTGGCAGGATGATGCCACTGCAAAAAATGATGAAGAAACAAATGTGGCTGCACAATATGCAACGTTGTTACCCCAGGTAAAAGAAGAAACTGAAAATAAAGAGCATATGCCTGTTGGAATTATTGTGTTTGCTGCTGCCATGCTGGGCGGTGCAGGTTTAATGAGATGGAAAGGATTGATATAAGCCCGATTGAGCTATCGGGAGTTGGCTATACAGGTTTGGTTTTAGGTAATGCTCCGTATTCTTGCGGAGCATTTTGGCCTCTCCCCAACTGAGCTACGCTCGTTCCCTTCGCTTTGCTCGTGAACTCCAAAGGAGAGAGAACTCGATTAAGGCACTTTTAATTTTTAAGAGCTCAATTAAGAAAATGTAACGCGTAACCTCATAAAATAAAAAGC
>JBBQLS010000176.1:0-7162 GCA_038328115.1 Chitinophagales bacterium | reverse complement strand
CTACAACCCAAACAACCCTTTATTCAATAACTGCAATGTTACTTCCTTATCTGCCCTGGCAATTAATACAGAAACATTATGCCTGCTGCCGCCGTAGCTAACCATGCGAACTGATATAGGTTCCAGCGCATCAAATATTTTCTTCATCACATCTTTTGTTTCGGCAATTTCGTTACCAACAATAGAAACAATACTGTGGTTAGTATCAATTTCTACCGTACCAAAAGCTTCCAGCTCTTTTAAAATTTCCGGTAAGTGAACATCATCGTCAATGGTTACAGAAACTGCAACTTCGGATGTGGTAATCATATCAATACTGGTGCGGTGTTTTTCAAACACTTCAAAAACCTTACGTAAAAAACCATAAGCCAATAACATGCGGCTGCTTTTTATGCGGATGGCGGTAATGCCATCTTTTGCTGCTACGGCTTTCACGCCAACACTTCCTGCCTTTTCTGTAATTAAAGTTCCTTTTGCTTTTGGCTCTAAAGTATTCAATAATCTTACAGGCACATTAAAGAATTGTGCCGGCCAGATGCTTGCAGGGTGCAGAATTTTTGCACCAAAATAAGCCAGCTCGGCAGCTTCTTCAAAACTCAATTGTTCAATGGCTTTTGTTTTTTCAACAATGCGTGGATCGTTGTTGTGCATGCCGTCAATATCGGTCCATATTTCGCAAACACTGGCATTAATAGCCGCAGCTATCAGCGAAGCCGAATAATCGCTTCCTCCTCTTTTTAAATTATCTACCTCTCCTTTTGAATTGCGGCTGATGTATCCCTGCGTAATGAAGATGTTTGTATCCTTATGCTTATTTAAAAGCTGTGCCAGCTTAACTTTTATGGTGCCAACCTGCGGCTCATCATAACTGTCAATGGTCATAAAATCAAGTGCAGGCAGCAATACATGGTCAATCTTTTTTTCTTCCAGGTAAAGACTGAACAATTTGGTACTTAACAATTCACCCTGTGCCAGAATATCTTTGTTCAATGCCTGGCTGAAAGATATTTTGAGGATAATGGTAAGAAATTCAAAATGCTCATTCAGTATATCATTTGCTTTTTTCCTGGTTTGTTCTTCAGCCAATAATTCTAAAATAAATTTTTGATAATGTTCCTGCAAAGCCTCAATCTGCTGCTTTGCAATTGAGCGGTCGCCACTTGCCAGCGATTCACTTATTTCAACCAACGCATTGGTTGTGCCACTTAATGCAGATAGCACCACAATCTTTCGGTCCTCATCTCTTGTTACCAGGTTTGCTACTTCATGCATACGCTGCGGCTTGCCCACACTGGTGCCACCAAACTTCATTACTTTCATGTGTTAATACTTATTGATTTTTGTCACATGGAATTCGCCTGTAAAAATTCTGATGATTATCATCTTTATTTTACGGCTCATTTCATCTAAAAAATTTTGAGTTGCAAATATAACCCTTAGAAATCAACTTTAAACTTATTACTTAAAGCCTTCAAATCCTCCACCACAGCGGGTAGCAAAGGAATTCCATTTTTCATTCTTTCAACTTCCATTTCCCGTTCGGGGTCGCCCGGGATGATAACTTTTTCCTGCCCGGCAACGGTTGACGCAGCCCGGAAACGGGTTATCCATTTATCCATGTGTTCTTTAAATTCATCTGCTTTTCTAAAGGCATCAATGCGCATTACGCCAAAGAAGTGCCCGATGCCTTCGCCCGGCATATTCTCAGGCATGGGTATGTAAGCAGGGAACGGCGGCACCCACGGACCATAATTGGCACCGCTTAGTATGGCCGAAAAAATATCAACAATGGCGCCCAGTGCATAACCTTTATGACTGCCATGTTCTTTATCGCCGCCAAGTGGCACAAGTGTACCACCATTCTTTAATTCGCCGGCATTGGTTGATACATTTCCATCTTTATCCTGAATCCAGCCGGTTGGTGCTTCTAAATTTTTTCTTTGCAGCATTTCGAGTTTGCCGTTTGCAGCAGTTGTTGTAGCAAAGTCGGCAACAAAAGCCGGTTGATTGCCTGCCGGTATAGCAACCGCAATGGGGTTTGTCCCCAACATTCTTTCTTTAGAAAAAGTAGGCGCTACTAATGCCGAAGCATTGGTCATAGCAATGCCTATCATATCATGTTCCAAAGCCATCATAGCGTGATGGCCGGCAATACCGAAATGATTGCTGTTTTTTACACTTACCCAACCGGTGCCAACTGCTTTTGCTTTATCTATTGCAACCTGCATAGCAAATGGTGCAACAACTAAACCCAAACCTCTATCGCCATCAACAACAGCCGTGGAAGGCGTTTCATGAATAATTTTTAAAGCTGGTTTTGCATTAACCCGTTCTGCTTCCCACAGGCGTATGTAGCCGCTAAGCCTGGCAACACCATGACTATCAACACCACGCAGATCAGCTGAAAGTAAGGATTTGGTTGCAGTATCAGCATCAGTTTCGCTACAACCAATTTTTAAAAATATGTTTTTGGAGAAGTTGTATAGATGTTGATAACTGAAGATTGTATTCATTGTACAAAAATAAGTTTTATCAATCTATTTTCCTGATACCGGGTGGTGAGGACACCGCCCAAGGCGAGCCACCCCGGTTGGTGTCCCACCAACCGGTAACACTTTTTTATTAAAGAAAGAGCCGCTCAAAAAATAAACGGCTTCTTCTTTTTGCTCAACCTTACTGCGCAAATAAAAGTGACTGATGCTTTTATACCAAACTAAATTTCATTTTGGTCCAATGTGGCCAGGCTGAAATTCAAGCCAGGCTTATGTGCGGCTGGATTTTGGTAAATACCGATTGGACTGATTACAAAGTCACATCGGTATTACTGCGAATAAAAATTTTATGGATTGTTCTGTCTGGATTCTTTGAATTTTTGGAATTGTTCGGGCGTTAATATTGCCTCTATTTTCTGCATCTGCGACATCTTCAATTCACGCATTTGCTTTTTCTTATCTTGCTCCGATAACTGTGTATTATTTTCAATGGCTTCTTTTGTGGCTTTGCCAGATTGCATGATCTCTTTCATCTTTCCTTTTTGTTCACGTGTAAGGTCAAGTTCCCTCATTCTTTCTTTACGAGTCTCTTTATCAACCTTCATATTGTTAACAGAAGATGTTTGGGTAGAATCAGCTTTAGCAACAACAGGTTTCCTTTCTATCTGCGCCGAAGCTGATAATGTAACCAGAGAAAGTGCAAAAGCAATGAGTGATATTTTCATCTTATTAATTTTTCTGTATGATAGATATTTTTTTAAGGCAAAAGTTTAATATCGTCTTAATAAAAACAAAAAAATCCACTTCGTGGATTTTGATATTGCCACAGAGGCTATGAATCACTAAAAAAACAACTAGCAGTTTCTGTGCTTCCGTGCCTCTGTGGCAAATTATTTCCCGAAGGGAAATCCATAAATTCTACCTTAAGAAAAGTATTTCTCTGTATTTAGGCAGCAACCAGAAAGCATCATCTACCAACAGTTCCAGCTTATCTACATTATAGCGGATAACATCAAAATATTTACCTTTTACATTGTCGCAATAAGCAATGGCCATCTCACGGGTATCTTTTAATTCATTGGCTTTCTTTCTTGCTTCAATCATTTTCTCCACATTATCGCTCACAATGTTAATGTGATTGCTGATAGTTTCCAGCACCTGCTTTTGGTTGGCGTAGGCGGTTTCAGTAAGACCGGCTTCTTTTAAGCCAACAATATTTTTAATCAAAACATTCTGGTACTTAATAGCAGAAGGCAAAATAAATGTAGTCGCCAGGTCTCCCATCACCCTTGCTTCAATCTGTACTTTTTTAATGTAAGCTTCCAGCATTATTTCATGCCTTGCTTCCAGCTCAGGATGATTGTAAATTTCATTACTGCTGAACAAATGCTTTATTTTATCAGTAACGTAAGCATCTAAAGCCAAAGGTGTTGTTTTTACATTGGGTAAGCCACGCTTTTCTGCTTCTTTAGCCCATTCTTCGCTGTAACCATCTCCTTCAAATAAAACAGATTTGCTCTCTACAATATATTTCTGGATGATCTGCATGATGGCAACTTCTTTCTTCTCTCCTTTCTCTATTAATGCATCTACATCTACTTTAAAACTTTTCAACGTATCGGCCATAATTGCATTCAAAGCCGTCATGGCATTGGCACAGTTGGCAGATGAACCTACAGCACGGAACTCAAATTTATTACCTGTAAATGCGAATGGAGAAGTGCGGTTCCTGTCGGTATTATCCAACATCAGCTCCGGAATACTTTTATGAATATCCAGTTTTAGCATCGCTTCGTCCTGCTCATCAAATTTGTCTGAGACCCTGGTCTCTACCTGGTTTAAAACCTCGGTTAAATATTTACCGATAAAGATAGAAATGATTGCTGGTGGCGCTTCATTGGCACCCAAACGATGATCGTTACCGGCACTTGCAATGGATGCTCTCAACAGATCGGCATAATCATGCACCGCTTTAATGGAGTTAACAAAGAAAGCAAGGAACATCAGGTTTGTTTTTGGCGTTTTACCAGGCGCCAATAAATTAACACCCGTATCAGTTGCCAAACTCCAGTTATTATGTTTCCCACTTCCGTTAATGCCGGCAAATGGTTTTTCGTGCAACAAACATTTTAACCCATGACGCTTTGCAACACGTTCCATTATATCCATCAACAACGTGTTGTGATCAACTGCCAGGTTTGTTTCTTCAAAAATAGGGGCACACTCAAACTGTGCAGGTGCAACCTCATTATGCCTGGTGCGGATGGGAATACCCAGTTTGTAACTCTCCTGTTCAAAATCACGCATGTAAGCATAAATGCGTTCAGGTATAGCTCCAAAATAATGATCGTCTAATTGTTGTCCTTTTGCTGGTGCATGTCCGTACAACGTACGTCCGGTTAAAAGCAGATCCGGACGTGCATTTGCCAAACCGGCATCAACCACAAAATATTCCTGTTCCCAACCTAAAGTTGCAGTAACCTTGGTAATATTTTTATCAAAATACTGACATACATCAACAGCAGCTTTATCCAAAGCAACCAGGGTTTTTAATAAAGGCGTTTTGGTATCTAAAGATTCGCCGGTGTAAGAAATAAAGATGGTTGGAATGCATAACGTTTTTCCCTCGCCAATTTCCATGATAAAAGCAGGAGAAGAAGGATCCCATGCTGTGTAACCACGGGCTTCAAAAGTTGCTCTTAAACCACCATTGGGGAAAGAAGATGCATCAGGCTCCTGTTGAATTAAAGCAGCACCTTCAAATTCTTCAATAGGTGTGCCATCAGATTTAAGTGTAAAAAACGAGTCGTGTTTTTCTGCCGATAAACCGGTAAGCGGTTGAAACCAGTGCGTAAAATGCGTAACTCCTTTACTTTCGGCCCAGGCCCTTATGCCGTTGGCAATTTGGGAGCCCATATTGCGATCGATCTTTTTTCCGCCTTTAATAGAAGCTTTCAGGCTTTTAAAAGCCTCGTCGCTTAAATATTTACGGGCAGTTTCAAGTGTAAATACATTTTCATTAAAAATTGAGGCTATTTTTTGCGATCCTTCCACCTTAACTTTTGGAAGACCATTACTTAACTTGTCTAATGCTTTAAATCTTAAAGATTCCATTTTTTATAGGTTTAAGGCACAAAAAAACATTAAATAGTTTTATAAACCAATAAATTTTGAGGTTATTATATCAAAAATTAAGAAATGTGGAAAAATAAATCAAATATTTATATTTTAAATTTGAAATTTCCCAAGTAGCTTTTTCCAATCAATCATACATAAAACAGGTGTAATAATTAAGGGAAGATAAAGGCTGCGGTATCTTACCAAAGAACCCAGGTTTGGTACAATATAGCCAATAATTAAAAATATGCTGATGATGAAAAAGAGGGCAAAAAGCAGGAAGGGTTTATTAACTGCGTCAAGATCGTTTCTTCTGAAAAAAATAAGCAACACAATTAAAAATTGATAAATAAACAATTCGATACTTAAAGGCAAAATAGATTTTACCGGTAATTCCCAGATAAATGGCCGCAAAAAACTGTGGTTTAATGCCTGTGCAGTATTGGATGCAAAGCTTTTAAATGTTGGTTGCAGGGGCGTTAGTTCTATTTGGGTTGCAGCTTTCTCCAATTTTAAATATTCCGTTTGCTTTGCAGTAATTATTTGTAATGGTTTTATTTTTTGTACAACAGTACCTATATTAAAAACCAACAAGCCGCAAAGCAAATAAATAGCTGTAAAAACCGGTATGGCAGGCCATTTTGTCTTTGTAATTAATATCCATGCAAACAAACCGGGTATCAAAGCAAGGCAAATAAAATTGCGCAATAAAAAAAGTAAAGCAAGACTAACAATCATCAGCAAAACCCTTTTAATGTTAAACCGGTTTTTTAAAAGCGATTGATAAACACTGTAGATCAAAACAGCCAGCATTAAAAACACCAACCCATCCTTATGAATACCGGAGGAAAAATAAAGGGTAGAGGGCAGCAGAAAGCAACCAAAAATCACCGGTAAGTTCCTTCCCGGAAACATACTTATAAACAGCCTGTATAAAATTACATGCCCAAAAAAGATGATAAAATTAAAAAACAGGCTGTTAATATAGTAATCGCCACCGCTGAAGATATTAAACACAGAAACCAGCTTGTAAACGATATTTCCTTTCAGGTCATTCCAGTAAGAGTCACCAGAACTGAATATGCCTGCATAACCACCCTGGTAATCGGAAGTAAAAATATTAATGAGGTATTTAACAGGATTTGTTTGCAAAAGCTGGTACTCTTGCCGGGCGTAATCGTTGCTATCCCAATAATCATTTCCTGGCCCGTAAATGTGAATAGCTATCCATCCAATAGCAATACCAGCAAGGATTTTAAGAAGAAAAAGGCTTAACAAAACACCAGGGCTGATACCGGCATTTTTTATAAATGGCACACGTAATATCAGTGAACTTAAAATGACTAGATAAAAAGCAAATAAGAGGTAATTCACCTGCACATGTTTTTGGTGTGGGAAGATAGTTAAAATATTTGCTTTTATCTGGCAGGATAAAAGACTGACAGATGCGTACCTTTGTAATTCATCACATACTTTCGTCTACATTTATGGAAATAACAGCAAAAACAGCCGAACAATTAAGATTAACAGCCGAAGAATTTGAACTGATAAAA
>JBBQLS010000175.1:0-7166 GCA_038328115.1 Chitinophagales bacterium | reverse complement strand
GCAGGGTTTTCAAGCAATTCCTTTACCCGTACTAAAAAGCCCACTGATTCCCTGCCATCAATAACACGGTGATCGTAACTAAGCGCAACGTACATCATTGGTTTAATAACAACCTGCCCATTTACCGCCATCGGTCTTTCTAAAATATTATGCATACCCAAAATAGCGCTCTGCGGAATATTAATAATCGGCGTACTCATCATAGAACCAAAAATACCACCGTTGGTAATGGTGAAAGTTCCGCCGGTCATTTCTTCTATGGTAAGTTTATTGTTTTTTGCTTTGGTTGCCAAATCAACTACAGCGGCTTCTATACCAGCCATGTTTAAACTTTCTGCATTGCGTATAACTGGCACCACCAGGCCTTTAGGGGCACTTACTGCAATCGAAATATCACAGTAATCGTGGTAAATAATATTTTCTCCATCTATATATGCGTTAACCGATGGCCACTCCTGCAAAGCAAATGTGCATGCCTTTGTAAAGAAACTCATAAAACCCAGGTTAACACCATGCAGTTCTTTAAATTTATCCTTATATTTTTTACGGATGTCCATGATGGCGCTCATATCCACTTCATTAAAAGTGGTGAGCATGGCTGTTGAATTCTTTGCCTCTACCAAACGCCTGCTGATGGTTTTGCGCAGGTTGCTCATTTTCTGCTCATGCTCATTTCTTTCAAATAAAATAATGCCGGGTTTTGTACCAGGATTATTCAATGCATCCATTACATCCTGCTTCATAATTCGTCCATTACTGCCTGATGCAGAAACTGATTTCACATCTACTTTTTTATCAGCAATGATAGCCGCAGCAACAGGAGTTGCCTTTAAATCTGTTTGGGGTTTTGAGTTTTGGGTTTGCTCAACGGCTTTTTCGTCTTTAACAATTTCAGAGGTTTCGTCACCTTTTGAAGCTTGCTCTTCTCCCCCCTTGGGGGGCGGGGGGGCTGCATCTGTATCAATACTACAAACCACATCGCCAATATTGAGCGTAGCACCTTCCTGCGCAATAATTTTTATTACGCCGGCCTGCTCGGCATTCAATTCAAAAGTCGCCTTTTCGCTTTCCAGCTCAGCAATCACCTCATCGCGGTTTACATATTCGCCATCTTTTTTATGCCATTTAACAAGGGTAACTTCACTGATACTTTCCCCTACGGTAGGAACTTTTATTTCGATTGCCATTTCTGTAATTTATTGTTTTGCAAATTTCGGGGAAAATTAAGGATTATTAAAATTGATTTCTGCGACCCGTGTTCTGTGCAATTTTAAAACAGTAACATCCCCAAAAAACAAAAACAGCGCTGCTTGCAGGCTGTTCATCAATTCCGATAGTTTATCGGCAATGCGAAGAAAAATTCATGCCCCCAGGTAGGTCTTCAGCAGTTTACAACGTGATGCCGAACGTAACTTGGTAATGGCTTTATCTTTTATCTGCCTTACTCTTTCACGGGTAAGGTTAAAATGTTCGCCAATATCTTCCAGGCTTAATGCATGATCTACCCCAATACCAAAAAAGAAACGGATCACATCTTTTTGCCTTTCGGTAAGTGTACTTAAAGAGCGGTCTATTTCTGTTTTAAGCGATGCCTTAAAAGCCAGTGCATCATCAGTTTTTTCGGCATTGTGATTAACAAGTACGTCTATTAATGTACCATCTTCACTGTCAGATAACGGCTGGTCCATACTTACATGCCTGGCCGCAATGCCAAGCGTAGCGGCTATTTCTTCGGGGTCCATATCCAGTAAAAAACCCAGCTCTTCCGGTGTAGGCTCCCGCTCAAACTCCTGCTCAAGTTGTGAATAGGCCTTGCTGATGCGGTTTGTTAAACCAACTTTATTCAAGGGCAAACGTACAATTCTCGATTGTTCGGCCAGGGCCTGCAAAATACTTTGGCGTATCCACCAAACGGCATACGATATAAATTTAAAACCACGTGTTTCATCAAAGCGTTGTGCCGCTTTTATTAAGCCCAGATTTCCCTCATTGATCAGGTCAGGTAATGTAAGCCCCTGGTTCTGGTATTGTTTGGCAACAGATACAACAAAGCGAAGATTTGCTTTGGTAAGTTTTTCAAGAGAAAACTGGCAACCTTGTTTTATTTTAATTGCAAGTTTTACTTCCTCTTCCGGAGAAATTAATTCTACCTTTCCAATCTCCTGCAGATATTTTTCCAAACTCTGACTTTCACGGTTAGTGATGGACTTAGTGATTTTTAGCTGACGCATACTCATAAGCCGAAGATTTAAATTGGTGCTTTGGTAAAAATCTGGGTTAAGAAGTTGTTAAAAACATTCGTTTTTATTAACGTAATTTATACTATTTAGTGTACGTTACCAAAAAAAGAAATCTAAAACACTGTATTTCAGAGCCTTAAAAAGGTTTTTGTTTAACTTTTATACTAAATAAATAAAACAAGAAAATCTAAATAAATAATTTGTACTGTGAATTATTTTGCTATTATTGCATGAACGCAATGATCTTTTAAATAAAAAGAATGAGTAAAAAAGTTTTATATACACTGGAATACCCTGTAAGATGTTCTCCTGGCATTTTGTACGAATTTTTGAGAACTCCTGCCGGTATTCAGGAATGGTTTGCTGATAAAGTAGATGAACGTGACGGCAAATTCAGTTTTTCATGGAATGGTACTGAAGACAAAGCAGAGTTGGTTGACAGCGAAGAAGATAAATTTGTGCGCTTTCGTTGGGACTATATGGGTAAAGACGAATACTTTGAATGGCGCATAGACAAATCGGAAGTAACCAATCAAACCATCCTGGTCATCAGCGATTTTGCTGATAAAAAAGAAATTAAAGACCAGAGCCAGTTATGGGAATACCAGGTGAAAGATCTGTTTCACAGGCTTGGAAGTTAGTGCTTCAGCATATTTATCAGTTCAATAAAAGAATCATCCAGCATTGCCGGTACGGCATCCCACGGCTGTAGAGGAAATTTTATGGCCAGCTTGATAAATTGTTTTTCAAATACCATATCCTGCAACTCAGTTTCCGGTAATTTTTTTATGTCGGTATAATTATCTGCCTCAAAGTGATGCTGCCACTGGTTTTCGTTAATGCAGATAAAAACATCCTGCTTTACTACTGCAACATTTTCAATTATTTTTTGCTGAAACATTGCTTTGTAACTGCCAGACAAATGCAGGGTGATACTGAAAAAATTTCCCCACCAGAACATCGTTCTTACCGCAAAAATATCATCTGCATTAAAACACCGGGGATAATCGAGCAACATATACGGCAATTGCAGATAATTTTCTCCTTTCGCAATTTTGGGTGTTGATTGTACAACCGCTTCCGGTAACCAGTTTCTTTCGTTTTCAATCACCAGCTGCAGATGCGCTGATGTTTGCCCCAGCAACCGGTTAACGGTATCCATGATTTTACGTTTAGTTAAAATCCATTCAGTATTGATTACCAGTTGCTGTTCATCAGCAGAAAGCATTAATTTTGAAAAAGCATTCATCGCCATTAAATTACTACATTAATTTTTATTACAGCTACTGCAGTGCATGATAAAGAAATTAGACAAACTTATTCTTAAATCTTTTATCGGGCCGTTTATCATAACGTTCTTCATCGCTTTTTTTGTACTGATGATGCAGGGCCTGTGGAAATACCTGGATGACCTGGTAGGCAAGGGACTCGACTTTATCACCATCGGAAAATTTTTGTGGTATGTAAGCGCTTCTATGCTTACACTGGCTATGCCCATTGCTATTCTTATTTCTTCTATCATGACATTTGGTAACCTGGGCGAAAGTTTTGAACTGGTTGCCATTAAATCTTCGGGTATATCACTACTGCGCTTTATGCGCCCACTCATGTGGGTGGCGGTTTTATTTTGCGGCATTACTTTTATGTTTGCCAATTATGTAATACCTTATGCCAATTTAAAATTTGTGTCGCTGTACAACGATATATTTTACAAGAAGCCCGCATTTGATCTGAAGGAAGGGGTATTCTTTACCTACATTCCCAACTACGCCATTAAAGCCGGCAAAAAAGATCCCGACGGAAAAACCATCCATGATGTTTTAATTTACGATCAAACAAACCCACTGCAAAATAATACACTCGTTGCCGAAACCGGTGTTATGACTATTTCGAAGGATAAAAAATTCCTGGAGTTCAATCTTAAAAATGGCTACCGCTACCAGGAAAACGGAACCGTGTACGACAGCACGAATGAATATATCCGGCTGGGTTTCAGTTCTTTTAAAAAATTGTTCGACATGAGTGCGCTGCAAAAGCAAACCACCAACGACAGCGTGTACCGCAATAATTTTAAAATGCTGAGTGCCGGACAGATAAACCGGCAACTTGATACTTTGTATAAAATGAACGACAGTGCCACTACAAGAATGAACAGGGCTATGGCAATCAGTGTACCTTATTTAGCCAAACAGGATAGTTTAAAAAAGAATGAAGCTATTATTAAAACCAAATACAACCAATTCGATTCCATCATTCCTGATTCGGCCCGTTCGCAGGTGTATAATTCGGCTATTGGGGTAGCCAACAGCATTAAATATAATATCGAAAATTCGGGTACCGAGATTACGGCACGTAAAGAAGAAATTAAATTTCACCAGATAGAATGGCACCGCAAATTTTCTTTATCCATGGCCTGTTTTGTATTGTTCTTTATAGGGGCACCACTGGGTTCCATCATCCGAAAAGGTGGACTGGGTATGCCGCTGGTAGTGGCCATCGTCTTCTTCCTGATGTTTCACCTGTTGAACATGTTTGGCGAAAAATTTGTGAAGGAAGGCATGCTGCCGCCTTACATAGGCATGTGGCTGGCAGTTATTGTGTTAACCCCGGTGGGTGCTTTTCTTACGTACAAAGCCATGCACGATTCGCAACTTTTTAATAAGGAGTTGTACAACAAGGCATTCAGAAAAGTAAAGAACATCTTCGCTAAAAAAGAACCGCAACCAATCACTTAAAATAAAATTTTATGACAACGCCAAACAAAACAAACCGCAGAAAATTTATTTCTCAAACTGTAAAAGGCGGATTGGCGGTAACAGTTGGCTTAAGTGCTGCTATGCCTTTATTGGAATCTTTTACACCTGCTGAAAAAGCCATTGCAAGTGGTTTTAAAACCGGTTTCGATCAGCAGCCATTGCCCTACGCCTACAATGCACTGGAAGATGTAATTGATGCCATGACGATGGAGATACATTACAGCAAACATGCTGCAGCTTATTCTAAAAATGTAAAAGATGCTGTGGCTGCCGAAAAAGTGGATGCGGCAACGTCATTGGAAGATGTGCTTGCCAATGTTTCTAAATACTCTGCAAAAATGCGCAATAATGGCGGCGGGCATTATAACCACGAAATGTTCTGGCAATGTATGCGCTCAAATAAAGAGAGCCCGCAGGGCCCTGGTAGCAACGCACCCACCGGCAAAATGCTGGAAGCCATTGAAAAACAATTTTTCTCTTTCGATAATTTTAAAAAACAATTTGCCGAATTTGGCAAAAACCGCTTCGGCAGCGGCTGGGCCTGGCTTTATATCAATAAGGATAATTTAATTACGATAGGCTCCACAATCAACCAGGATAACCCGCTTATGGACATTGCCGAAATAAAAGGTTTTCCATTACTGGGACTTGATGTTTGGGAGCACGCCTACTATTTAAAATACCAGAACAAAAGAGCCGATTATATTGATGCCTGGTGGAAGATAGTAAACTGGGATTATGTACAACAAAGAATGGAGGGACATAAAATGTAACTGTTGAATATTTTTTATGAGAAAAATACTTATCCCGCTTTTCCTGTTTGGTACTGGTTTTATGATGTATATGATGTCTGAAACCAGTGCGCTTTTAAAAACACCAGCAACACCAGCCGGTATTATAAACCTGGAGCTGGCAAACAGCACCGCAAAAACAAACGCCATCCTTTATGCATGGGCGCCTAATGCAAATTCAGATAAGATTCAGGTCGCAAAGATCAATACCTATTGGGACCTGCTTTTTCTTTTCTTTTATGCCGGGCTGCTATACCTGCTGTGCAGCCTGGTTGCTGCTAACAGTACCGGTAAAGCAGCAAAGATTGGCTATTTAATTGCCAGTGCCGCCATTGTTGCAGGCATTGCAGATGTAATGGAAAATACCGGTATGCTCTTTTCGCTCAACGGGCTTGTTTCGCCCATTGTATCTTTTTGTACAGCCTTTTTCTCTTCAATAAAATGGACCCTTGTTACAATCGCTATATTATATGCAATTGGAGGCCTGTTGGTTTTGGCTTTCCGAAAAATAAAAGGTTGAAGTTTAACCACAGGAAGTAATAAAGGTTTTGCCTTCGGCAAAATTTGAGGTTGCCACTGAGGCACAGAAGCACGGAAAAAATACAAGTTCCATTCTGTGTTTCCGTGCTTCCGTGGCAAATACCAGGTTGAGTAACAACCCTGCGTAGCAGAAAAATCCGTGTTAATCCGTGAAATCTGTGGTAAACAGCAAGCTGCGCAGCAACTTTCCTTTACACTTCCGTAGTTCCCACAATGGACTCAGCCTTTGTGTTAGACAGAACCAAGTGCGATCCAGCTAAAACAAAGGCTGATAAATTGACAAAAACAATCTGATGCAAATCTAACAGCACGCTGCATCAATCAAAACTTTAAACTCATAAAATTTTGTGAAAATATTTTAACCCCAAAAAATCCTAATTTCGCTACGTTCAACTTATAACCTATAACTTATAACTTTTATGCAAGTTTGGAAAGATTACCAGGAAAAAAATAAAGACCGTTTTTTAAACGAATTACTTGAACTGTTGCGCATTCCCAGCGTAAGCGCCCGCAGCGAGCATAAGCCAGATATGATTGCCTGTGCCGAAGCCGTAAAGCAACGCCTGCTTGAAGCCGGTGTTGACAAAGCCGAGATTCACCCAACTGCCGGTCACCCCATTGTGTATGCCGAAAAGATAATTGACCCAAGCAAACCAACCGTATTGGTGTACGGCCATTACGATGTGCAACCCGCCGACCCGTTAGAGCTTTGGAAAAGCGGACCATTTGATCCGCAAATTATTGATGGCAAAATTTTTGCCCGTGGCAGTTGCGATGATAAGGGCCAGTTTTACATGCACGTAAAAGCGCTGGAAACATTGATACAAACCAACACCCTC
>JBBQLS010000174.1:0-7195 GCA_038328115.1 Chitinophagales bacterium | reverse complement strand
AAAAGCGGGAAGGTTTTTGAAATGTGTTGCAAGCCAGAAGACCTGCCAGGTTTACTAAACATCATTTAAGCTTTCGGGTGAAAGGCAGGAAATGTAACGGCTTAAGGGTCTTTATATCTCTACATTTTTCCAGGAAGCAGTCACAAAAAAAATTTTTCAAACATGAAAAAGAAAATTTTTATTGCGGCTGCTGTATTAATCAGCGGTCAGTTGTACGCACAAAAACCTGTCCCGGCAAATCCGGCAGATAGTGCAAAGAATTTAGATGAGGTTGTAATTACCGCAACCAAATTCCCCATCAAACAATCGCTTACGGGCAAAGTTGTTACGGTAATTGATCAGCAGCAATTGCAACGTAACAGCGGAAAATCTTTAACAGAAGTATTAAACACACAGGCAGGCATTATTGTGAATGGCAGCAGTAATGTATTGGGCACCAACCAGGATGTGTATATGCGTGGAGCTGCTGCAGGCAAGACTTTGATACTGCTGGACGGTGTTCCGGTTTATGATGCATCGGGCATCAGCGGTGCTTATGATTTAAACCTTATTAATGTTGACCAGGTTGAAAGGATTGAAATTTTAAAAGGCAGCCAATCTACCTTGTATGGCAGCGATGCCATTGCGGGTGTAATCAATATCATCAGCAAAAAAGGCGGAGCTAAAAAAATAAATGCAACTGCTAATCTTTCAGGAGGAAGTTACAATACTTTCAAAGGTTCTGTTGGTTTAAACGGAACAGTTAAAAACACGGTTTACAATGTTCAGTACAGTAAATTATACAGCAAGGGTTTTTCAACGGCGCAGGATCAAACAGGGGTAGGTAATTTTGATAAAGATGGCATGGATGAAGATGTTTTTCGTGCCAATATCAGCCAAAAAATTGGCGACCAATTTTCTGTAGGGGCAAACACACAGTTAAGCGGCTATAAAACTGATGCAGATGCCGGGCCATTTACGGATGATGCTGATTATACCATCAAAAATAAAAACAGCCTGGTTGGTTTTGGTGCAGATTATACGATTGGTAAAAGCATGCTTCATCTTAACTACAATTACAATAAAGTGAACCGGTTTTATTTAGATGATTCCGCCAGCAGGGGAGGAAATTTTTCTTACTACAGCGAAGGTAATTATACAGGTAAATCGCATTTTGTTGAGTTATACAGCAATATTGCTTTAACTAAAAAGGTGGATATATTGATTGGTGCCGATTATCGAAATCAGCAAAGCAATCAAAGCTATTTTTCAGTAAGTTCATTTGGTGTATATCCATCGCCTCCTTTAGGTGATGATACCGTTAAAGTAAACCAGCTTGGTGCATACGCTTCCCTTGTTGTAAAAGGCTTCAAAGGTTTTAATGTTGAACTTGGTGGCCGCTACAATAACTTTAATAAGTACGGCGATGTGTTTACTTTTTCCTTCAACCCATCTTATGTAATTAAGAATTCGATAAAGATATTTGGTAACATCAGCTCAGGTTTTAAAGCTCCTTCGTTATACCAGGTTTATTCAGAATACCGTCCTGTGGCTGGTGAACTTAGTCCCGAAAAATCTTTAAGTTTTGAAGGGGGTATTCAATACTATAAAAACAACGTTAACCTGAGAGCAGTTTATTTTAACAGAAATATTAAAGACAATATTGTTTTTATCAACACCAATACAGCTCCTTATGGTTATTATGCAAATGCTGATAAACAAAAAGATGAAGGTCTTGAACTGGAGGCCAGCATTGACTTTGGTAAGGTAACACTTAATGCCAATTACGTAAATCTTGATGGAAAGATTGAAACAAAGACGGGTTCAAAAGATACTTCGTTCTTTAATCTTTACCGCAGACCAAGACAAACCATTAATTTAAACGTTGGTATTGAACTTTGTAAGCACTGGAATATGAATATTGGTGTTCAAAGCATCAGCAAGCGATACGAAGCCCGGTTTAATGCGGCGCCTGTTGAAATGCCTGCTTACTATGTTTGGAATCTTTACAGTACATACAACATCACTAAAAACATAAAAGCATTTGTTGACTTTAAGAATATTACCGACGAAAAATATTCCGAAGTATATGGTTACAACAGCCGCCGGTTTAATTTTATGGCAGGGGTTAATTTTAGTTTTTAATTTTTTTGCCGCTAAGTCGAAAAGACGGCAGTTTCAATTTATCTAATCAATAAAGCCTTACCGGCAGATTTAACTATTTTAAAATGTGTAAACACGAAGAAAAAAATTGCCCACGCTGCAACATTGCATTTGAATGTAAAGCAGGCAGTATTATGCAATGCCAGTGTAACACAATAAATCTGACGGCAGAAGAACGGGCATATATTGAGGCAAAATATGATGATTGTCTTTGTGCTGATTGCCTGACCAGCCTTCAAAAAAAGTACATACATTTTAAGGAGAAATATATTTACAGAAAATAACGGTTTCGTTACTTTGTTTTTAGCTGATTATCTTTACAGCCTTAAAACAGTAAAAGATGAACTTGGGTAATATTGCAATCAATGAAATTATTACAGTAACCTTTACCTTGTTTGCTGTAATTGATATGGTTGGCAATGTGCCGGTTTTGGCTTCATTACGTGCCAAAATGGGCGGAGAGATCCGTTCTTTGCAGGCAACGATAGCATCAGGTGGTTTGATGATAGTGTTTTTACTGGTGGGACAACAGTTTTTAAGTGTTCTGGGCCTTGATGTACAATCTTTTGCTGTTGCGGGGAGTATTGTGATCTTTATTATTGGTTTAGAAATGGTGTTGGGGCATGAGTTTTTTAAATCGGATGGCAATCCTAAAAGTGGAAGCGTAGTGCCCATTGCTTTTCCGTTGATTGCCGGATCCGGGACGCTAACAACCATAATGAGTTTGAAAGCAAACTATGCCGACGTAAATATTTTTATCGGTATCATGATAAACTGCATTGTAATATTTTTGGTGCTCATATCTTTAAAATGGATCGAAAAGGTGTTGGGTCCGAATGGTATGACGGTCATCAGAAAATTTTTTGGTGTAATATTACTGGCCATTGCAGTAAAAATATTCGGCAGTAATTTTTCGCACTTGGGTAAATAAAAATATTGGCCTCGTAGTACAATGGATAGTATAAGGGCCTCCGAAGCCCCAGATTCAGGTTCGATTCCTGACGAGGCCACAAACACAAGCTTATGTTTTATGCTTATGTCATAAAAAGTTTGCATCACGATTTCTTTTATAAAGGGCACTGCGAAAATCCTGATGAGAGATTGAAACAACACAATTCAGGAATGACTCATTCAATACGGCCTTATATTCCATTCAAATTAGTTTACATCGAAGAATTTAATACAAGAAAAGAAGCAGTTATCAGAGAAAAATATTTTAAAACATCAGCCGGAAGAAGGTTTTTAAAAATGAAGTTAGCCTCGTAATACAATGCCCGCCCGGCTGACGACAGTCGGACGGGGATAGTATAAGGGCCTCCGAAGCCCCAGATTCAAAGGTTCCCCGCCCGTACCGAACGGTACGTTCGGGCGGGGATTCCTGACGAGGCCACTACCTATTTTTTTAGCTTACTTTACCATGTAACCTTTGTAACAGCTCTTTTATTTTATTATTCCCATCTTTGCTGCTTTAATAAAACTATATGGAGGTAATTGGTTATTTTCTGGCAGCATTGGTTGGCATTTCCCTGGGATTGATAGGTGGCGGTGGCTCCATACTGATGGTGCCGATTCTTGTTTATGTATTTGCAGTAAACCCGGTTATGGCAACATCCTATTCCCTGTTCGTTGTGGGTTCTACTTCACTTGTTGGCGCTTTCAATAATTACCGCAAAGGATTGGTGAGCATTAAAACAGCATTGCTTTTCGGACTGTCATCCATCACAACCGTTTTTATTACCCGTAAGTTCATCATGCCGGTTATACCCGATGTATTATTCAGCATCGGCGGTTTTGAAGTAAAGCAATCGATGGCCATTATGGTGCTGTTTGCTATTTTAATGCTGATGGCTTCTACGGCTATGATAAAAGGCAGAAAAGAAGTGGTGGATACGGATGCAACAACTACTGCCAATGATACGATGCGGCTTTTAATGTATGGAATTCTGATTGGCCTTGCAACAGGATTACTTGGAGCAGGAGGCGGTTTCTTAATTATCCCTGCATTGGTACTTATTTTAAAAATGCCGATGAAGAAAGCAGTGGGTACTTCATTATTTATAATAGCACTCAACTCATTAATTGGCTTTACCGGTGATATCGGACATGTTGATATTGATTGGAAATTTCTTGGTATCATAACTGCTATTGCTGTAGCGGGTATATTTGTTGGAGGTGCATTAGCAAAGAAAATTCACGGAGATCATTTAAAAAAAGGTTTTGGATGGTTTGTACTGGTAATGGCTATTTACATCATCATAAAGGAATTATTTTTACGTAAATAAAAATACATGCAACAGAATAAAGCCGCAGCAGGAAATAGAGTAGTTAGCAACACCGGAGCATTGGACGCAAATTACTGGAATGGCCGGTATGCCACCGGAACGGCTGCCTGGGATTTGGGTGAAGTTTCTCCGCCTTTAAAAAATTATATTAATCAGTTTACCAATAAAAATATACGGATACTGATTCCGGGGTGCGGCAATACCTATGAAGCTGATTATCTTTTGAAACAAGGTTTTACTGATGTTACAGTTATAGATATTGCCCCGGTTTTAGTGGCGCAGTTAAAAGAAAAATACAAAGATAATCAGCATATTAAAATCATCGAGGGCGATTTTTTTAAACAGCAGGGCCAATATGATTTAATCCTGGAACAAACATTCTTCTGTGCCTTAAATCCGGCATTGCGGAATGAGTATGTTACAAAAATGTATGAGCTACTGACGCCAAAAGGGAAACTGGTCGGCCTGTTATTTAACCGGCAGTTTGAAGAACAGGGTCCGCCGTTTGGAGGAACAAAAAATGAGTATGAGCTTCTGTTTGCGAAGGATTTTATTTTCAGAACCTTTGAACCCTGCTACAATTCTTTCAGCAAAAGAAATGATACCGAACTTTTTATTAACCTGGTAAAAAAGTAACTTACCAAAGTCATGCTGGTTTGTTACTTTAGTTACTCAAAGACAAATAAGAAATATCGAACTTCGCCTTATAAAAATAAAAATACAGTTATGCATATTGAACAGATTTATACCGGCTGCCTGGCACAGGGTGCTTATTATATCACTTCAAATGGCGAGGGGGCCATTATTGATCCATTGCGTGAGACCGCCCCATATATGGAGCGTTTGCAAAAAGACAATGTAAAACTCAAATACATTTTCGAAACACATTTTCATGCAGATTTCGTAAGCGGGCATGTTGACCTTAGGAAAAAAACCGGTGCTGATATTGTTTATGGTCCCAATGCCGCCTGCGGGTTTGATTGTGTTTCTGCAAAGGATGGAGAAGAATTTAAGTTGGGGGATGTTACCATAAAAGTACTTCATACACCGGGCCATACTATGGAAAGTACCACCTTTCTTTTAAAGGATAAGACAGGAAAAGACTATTGTATTTTCAGCGGTGATACGTTGTTTTTGGGCGATGTTGGTCGTCCTGATCTGGCACAAAAAGCAGCAAACATGACCATGGAAGACCTGGCCCGGTTACTGTATGAAAGTTTGATGACTAAAATAATGCCATTGGCCGATGATGTAATTGTATATCCAGCACATGGTGCAGGTAGTGCCTGTGGTAAAAATATGATGAAGGAAACGGTGGATACATTAGGCAATCAAAAGAAAATGAACTATGCACTGAATCAGCCAGATAAAGAGACGTTTGTAAAAGCCGTTACGGATGGCTTACAACCACCTCCCGGTTATTTTGGAATGAATGTGGCTATGAATAAAAAGGGATACGAAAGTTTTGATACCGTTTTAAATAAAGGTATGAAAGCATTAACGCCGGATGAGTTTGAAACTGCTGCCGAAAATACCGAAGCACTTATTTTAGATACAAGAGACAGTTCTGTTTTTTATAAAGGCTTTATTCCACAATCCATTAATATCGGCCTTAACGGGGATTTTGCTCCCTGGGTTGGTGCATTAATTGTGGACGTGAAACAACAGATATTATTGATTACCGAAGTTGGAAAGGAAGAAGAATCGGTAACACGTTTAAGCAGGGTTGGTTTTGATAATGTGGTGGGGCATTTGAAAGGTGGTTTTGCTGCATGGTTGAATGCCGGCAAGGAAGCGGATGTTGTTGACAGGATAACTGCAGAACAATTTGCAAAAGAAGTGAAGATTGGAGAAGACAAAGTGGTTGACATACGTAAAGACACCGAATATGCCGCTGAACATGTTGATGAGGCTTACAACAGGCCATTGGCATTTATAAACGACTGGGTAAAAGATATTAATCCCGAAGAGCATTTTTACATACACTGTGCAGGTGGCTACCGCAGCATGATTGCTGCATCTATTTTACAGGCACGGGGTTACCGGAATTTTACTGAGGTGGCCGATGGATTTAGCGCCATCAGTAAAACAGCAGTTCCTAAATCCGATTTTGTTTGCCAGAGTAAATTAATGAAAGTATAAAAAGCTGTTCAGGCATGAGGATTCATTCTCATAATTAAAAGGATGCAAAAAGCTGCCACAAGGTGGCTTTTGCATTTTTAAAGAAACATTCAACCTTAAAAAGAAACAACATGATTAATTACTGGGATGAACGTTTTAGCGGCGAAGAATATGTTTATGGCGAGGAGCCAAATGTTTTCTTTGCAGAACAGATAAGCAAATTGAAACCCGGTAAAGTTATGCTGCCTTGCGAAGGTGAAGGGAGAAATGCTGTGTATGCCGCTTCTTTAGGTTGGGAGGTTTTTGCATTTGATTCCAGCGAAGCTGGCAGGAGAAAGGCTTTGGCGCTGGCAGATAGAAAAAGAGTTTCCATAAATTATCAATTAGAAGATGTTGGCATGGCCGGCTTTCCAGATAATGAAGCCGATGTGGTGGCTTTTATTTATGCGCATTTTCCACCCGAAACCAGAACGATAATCCATCAAAAAGTAATAAGCTGGCTAAAGCCCGGTGGCACAATTTTGCTTGAGGCTTTTAATCCCGCCCAGTTAAAAAATAATTCCGGTGGCCCAAAAGATCCTGCTATGCTTTACACAACCGAAATGTTAGCTGCTGATTTTTCTGAATTGAATATTAAACTACTACAAACC
>JBBQLS010000173.1:0-7250 GCA_038328115.1 Chitinophagales bacterium | reverse complement strand
AAGTTGTAAAATGGCTTTCCGAAAACCCTGCTGCAAAAGCAGGAAGCTTTGAAGAGACTGCCGCATTTGGCTTGGAAACCGAAGATATGGGTAAGGTAGAAGCTGCCCGTGCCATTGAGCCACTTTGCATACTCTGGTGTTTACCGGGCATTTTACGTAACCAGTGGACACATGCCTTTAAACTGCTAAAAAAGTAGTGCCGGGCAACAAATACAGCATTGTCATGCAATACTGACAATGGGCAACCTCTCAGCCCATAATATCACCATTAATCAAATCAGCAATTAAATTCCTTAAATTGGGGAGTAATTTTACAGCATGCAGAAAACGAATATCAGATATTGGCTTTGTCAGGTAACCGGCTGGGGTGTTTGGGGATTGATTTTACTCTATTTTAACTTTGTAGTATTTGGCGACCGGTTTAAAGAACAGGGTGGCCAAAAGGAGTTCCTGATCAGCCTGAGCATCCTCCTGGTTTCAGGTATTTTAACAACACACCTGCTCCGGCTTATCATAAAGAAAGCAAACTGGTTAAAATTTTCTTTTAACCGTATTTTTTTTATGTTTATCATTTCGGTTGGTGCAACGGGTACAGTATTGTATTTTGGCAGTAATTATCTTGAAGCCCGTTCGGGATATTCTTACGATAAGTATTATACCAATCAAAAACTGGAGAAGGCAATTAAAATGGAATCCCAATTCGGAATGGATTCCCTGGCCTATTACAAAGTAAATATATTCAGCAAAGACAGCACAGTTAAGAAAGGAATTTCAGAAATAAAAAAGTCAACCGGTTGGGTAAGAAACAAAAAAGGAGAATGGGTGTATGAAAATAAATCGGACCTGATTGGTGTTTATTATATTTTAATGCTGATAGCCATCTGGATGCTCATCTACATCGTTTATCACTATGTAGAAAAAAACAGGAACGATCAGCTTGACCGCCTGAAATTAGAAACCACAGTAAAAGAACTGGAATTAAAAACCATCAAATCACATATCAATCCACATTTTATATTTAACTCGCTCAACAGCATCCGGGCATTGGTTGATGAAAACCCCAAACGTGCCCGCCGGGCTATTACCGAATTAAGCAATATCCTGCGCAGCAGTATGCAGGCTGAAAAATCGGAAACAGTACCGTTGGAAAAAGAGCTGGATATTGTAAGGGATTACCTGGCGCTGGAACAGATGCGTTTTGAAGAAAGATTAAGGATTGAATTTGACATTGATGAAGATACCTTACAGCAGCAGGTGCCACCCATGATGCTGCAGACACTGGTTGAAAATGCCATTAAACACGGCATCAGCAAACAGGTTTTGGGCGGTGTGGTACGTGTTGTAGCTATTTTTAAAGATAATGTTATGCAGTTGCAGGTGCAAAATACCGGGCAACTTCTAAAGAGCCCTAACGGAGAGGGTTTTGGAATAAAAAGTACGCAGGACCGCCTGAATTTAATGTACCAGGGTAAAGCTGTTTTCGAAATTAAAAATCTGGATGCCAACACAGTAGAATCGAAAGTAAGTTTACCGGTTCTTGTTTAAAAAATTACTCAACTAAAAAATTTAATACTATGCAGAAGGCTGTGATAATTGATGATGAAAGACTAGCTAGGAATGAATTGAAAAAATTATTGCTGGAGTTTCCCGAAATTGAAGTGGTAGGCGAAGCTGCGAATGCTGCTGAAGGTTTGGAGAAGATAGAGAATCTCTCTCCTGATCTTATTTTTCTGGATATACAAATGCCTGGTAAAACAGGTTTTGATATGCTTACCGAATTAGATAGTGCGCCGCATGTAATTTTTACAACGGCTTATGACGAATATGCATTAAAAGCTTTTGAAGTAAATGCATTGGATTACCTGATGAAGCCCGTTGAGCCTAAGCGCCTGGCCGATGCCATACAAAAACTGCAATTAGCTGATGAAAAAGAAATAGCGGCTACTATGGCTGGCATTAACCGCGGCATTTTAACCGATAAAGACCAGGTATTTGTAAAAGATGGGGAACGTTGCTGGTTTGTAAAACTGGGCGAAGTAAGGCTGTTTGAAAGTGTGGGCAACTATGCCAAAGTATTCTTTGGCAGCTACAAACCATTAATTTTAAAATCGCTGAATGCGCTGGAAGAAAGGCTGGATGAAAAACTTTTCTTTCGTGCCAACCGCAAGCATATTGTAAACCTGCGCATGATTGAAAAAATTGAACCCTACTTTAACGGTGGTCTTTTACTGGAACTGCAGGGTGGCGAAAAAATAGAAGTAAGCCGCAGGCAGGCAGTAAAATTTAAGGAGATGATGAGCCTGTAAGGAGTTTTTAGTCTGGCGTTTAGGGTTTTGCGCCTTTTCGGATTGTTACTTTCTCAATTTAATCACGTTTTCAAAATTTATTTATGGCGCTTTCTAAATTGTTATTTTCATCAGCCTTATTGTTGTGTTTTTTTTCTGCTGCTGCGCAGGATATTGATAAGATCATCAATGCTGCGGAAGTAGAGCGAATTGAAAAAACACTATCTGCCGATGATATGCAGGGGCGTAAAACCTTTACACCCGGTATTGATAAAGCAGCAGATTTTATTGCCGACGAGTTTGCAAAAAGCAAACTGGGTCGTTTTGGCAAAAGCAAAGATTATTTTCAGCAGATAACACTGATTAAAGCCAAAACAATCGAAATAAGCGGCACGCTTGATGCAGAAATACTCAGCAATGCCAATGTGGTAATTAACACATCGGTTGCCGATCTGGATGTACGCAAGCTGAAGAATTACGAAAAAGTATTTATCAAGAAAGACGAAGATTTCAGCAAAATAATCTTCCCTTTAATGCAATCCGAAAAAAATTTACTGGTATTGGTTGATACTTCTCAATCCAAACTTTTTAAACGCATACAATGGGTAACAGGCCGCGATAAATTTATGTCGTCCTATACACAGATTTTTGTTTTAACTGCCAATGCTAACCCTGCCGGCATGCAACTGCATGCCAAAAGCGAAATATTGGAACAAAAGCTGAAAAATGTGGTTGGTGTAATACCCGGCAAATCCAAAAAAGATGAGTATGTAGTTTTTGCGGGGCATTACGATCATTTGGGCATTGGCAAGCCAGATGCAAAAGGCGACAGTATTTATAACGGTGCCAACGATGATGCTGCAGGCACCACAGCAGTAATGATGCTGGCAAAATATTTTGCTGAGCAAAAAAATAATGAACGCACCTTAATTTTTGTTGCTTTTACCGCCGAAGAAATTGGTGGCTTTGGCAGCAAGTATTTCAGCAAACAACTAAATGCCGATAAGGTAGTGGCCATGTTTAATATTGAAATGATTGGCACCACCAGTAAATGGGGTACTAACAGTGCATATATAACCGGCTACGAAAAAAGCAATATGGGCAAAATACTTCAGTTAAACCTTGCAGGCTCTGCCTTTCATTTTGAACCGGACCCTTACCCCAAACAAAATTTATTTTACCGCAGCGATAATGCAACCCTTGCCCAACTCGGCGTACCAGCCCATACCATCTCCACATCTAAAATGGAAGAGGCACCCAACAACGAACCCAACTATCACAAACAAAGCGATGAAATTGGAACGCTTGACATGAACAATATGGCCGGGATCATTAAAGCCATTGTCATCAGCAGCCAAACCATTGTGAATGGTAAGGATACGCCTACGAGGGTGGAGAAGGAGAAAGGGAATTAGGAATTGGATTTAAATGTCAATAATCTTCTCTCCACAATTATAAAAAAGCTGTTCACGCTTAGATAGTCTACCTTTAAATAAAACAACTAAAATGTCAGAAAAAAACAAAAAGCAATTTGGCGTGTGGATGGATTCGCATCATGCTACCGTTGCAGGAAGAAAAGATATCGATAGCGGAGATTTTACTATTTTAGAACATGTAAAGAATAGTGGTGCAGGCGGCAATTCGAATGAAAATGCGGCAAACCACCAGGAGATTGCATTAACGCACAAATTTTTTAAAGAAATAGTTGCTAAAATACCCAACATGGATGAAATACATGTTACCGGAACCGGGCAGATACAGGAACAGTTTATTAAATTTCTGGGCGATACGCCCCAGTATAAAAATACCAGATGCAGCGAAAGCACTTCCAACAAAATGAGCGATGAGCAATTGGTGGTTTTTGTTACCAACCATTTCAATTAAACTAAAAATTTTACTTAATAAGAGATTCAAACGCAGGTTTGGGTCTCTTGTTTTATACAGAATGTTCACTTTACCGGTTATTTAAATACCGGTTACCCTGATATAATACCATCTGCAAAAAAAAATATCCCTGGCTGCTATTATTCAATATTTGTACAGAATTGTAAATGATATTTGCAGCCAATTTTAAAATGAACAGATGAAAATAATTATGTTTTGGGTATGTTTTATGTGCGTTGGCTTTGTTGCAAAAGCTCAAACCAGGGGCAGTAACAGCATTATGGGTACAGTTGTAAGCACTACAGAAAAGTTACCATTAGAATATGGAACTGTAACCATATTTATTAAAGGCGAAAAGAAACCGTTAACAGGAACAACTACCGATAAAACAGGCAGCTTTACTTTAACTGATATTGCGGCAGGTACCTACACCCTTATTTTTGAGAACTTAGGTTACCAGGCCCTTACTATGAACGATGTGGTGCTCAATAAAAAAGACGCCATCATTGATTTAAAAACAATTTCCCTTAACCCGCAAAAAAAAATGCTCCAGGATGTTACCGTAACAGCCAAAGCAAAACTGATTGATAACAGGATTGATAAAATGGTATTTAATGCCGAAAAAGACCTGAGTTCGCAGGGCAGTGTTGCCACCGACCTGTTAAAAAAAATTCCCCAGGTTTCTGTTGATGCCGACGGTAATGTGCAATTATCGGGCAACTCCGGAATAAAGTTTTTAATAAACGGTAAACCCTCAACAGCATTCGGCAGTAATATTGCCGATGTGTTGCAATCTATACCGGCCAGCCAGATAAAAAGTATTGAAGTAATTACCAACCCAGGCGCAAAGTACGATGCACAGGGCTTGGGTGGCATTATCAATATCATACTTAAAAAAAATAATGCAAAAGGATATAATGGAAATATTGCTGTAACTGCAGGCACCCGGCAGGAAAACGCTTCTTTAAATTTTAATGCCCGTAAAAATAATTTTGGTGTTAATGCATTTTTCAGCGGTAATAAAAGATTGAGATCTAAAACCACCAATGATACTTACCGGGAAACCATTGACAGTAATGTCTTAAGCACCCTGCATCAATTCAGTAACAGCCGTTTTGAAAGACAGGGCATGCAAACCGGCGCAGGCTTTGACTGGACATTTAAAAAGTTGAACCAGTTTTCGGGTAATATTTCTTTCAACTATTTTGGAGTAAATGCAAATGGCAGCACCAACCAGGCATTGCAACCCGATAAAAACGGAAGCTTACCTGAAACACTAACTTTAATTAATAGTGATAACCGGTTTCACATTAACAGCACCGATATATCCTTAAATTATAAAAGAACCTTTGCCAAAGAAGACCAGGAACTGGAACTGGCTTTTAATACCAGTGGCGAAAAAAATAAAGGCAATGCCAATTCAGAACAATTTTTGCTTCCGCAGGATTCGCTTTACTACGGCACAAAAGCATACAACCCGGCAAAAACAAGAGAAACAGAATTTACCATTGATTATACACAACCTTTGGCAGAAGACATTAAACTGGGGTTTGGTGCAAAAGCAGGTTTTAATAATATTGCAGCCAATGCCGATGTAAGCAGCTATCAGCAAACATCAAAAATTTATGAACTCAATAATTTTTTAACCAACAGCTTAAACTACAAACAACAGGTTTATGCCGGCTATGCCGAAATAAGTTTTCCGGTGGCAAAATTATTTGATGCCAAAATAGGTGGCCGGTACGAACGGACAGAGATAAACTCTTATTACAGCAATGCCCTTACGCAGGTAAAAGTACCGGGGTACAATACCTTTGTGCCTTCTGTCTTTTTCTCAAAAAAGATACATGAAAAAACAACGGTGAAACTGAGTTATTCAAAAAGAATAAACCGTCCCGATTATGAAGAGCTGAATCCGTTTGTAAACACAACCGATCCTAAAAATCTTTCAGCAGGCAATCCGTATTTAAAACCAGAGATTGGCCAGCGCTTTGAAATAGGCTACAGCAGAGACCTGGGCAAAACAGGATCGTTTATGCTGAATTTATTTTACCGCATTAATGAGGAAGATATACAGCCTTTCATTGTTTATTATCCATCTTATAAAGCAGGAGATTCGCTTTATAAAAATGTGGCAGTAAGTACCCGCCAGAATATTGGCCGGGAAAACAATTTAGGTATGAACCTGTTTGCCGATCTTCACATCACCCCTAAATTAAACATCAGGGGCAATGCATTTCTTTTTAAACGGCACACTATTAATGCTATTGATAAAGGATACAACAGCAATAGTTTTAATTACCGGATGAATATAAATGCCAGCTACCAGTTTACCAACTCGCTGCTGGCCGAATTTTTTGCCAACTTCAGCAGTGCCCGCCACGAGGCACAGGGCACCTACCCTTCATTTACATCTTACAGCTTTGCCATACGCAAACAATTCTGGCAAAAGAAAGGCAGTATTGCACTTACGGCCAATAATTTTTTAAGTGAATACTTAACACAAAAAACTTCATTGCAGGGGCCAAATTTTGCAACAGATACCGAACGTAAAATTGCATACCGGTCTATAGGTATAAACTTTGCCTGGAAATTTGGTAAACTTGAATTTAAAAAAGTTAAAGAAGAAAATGATGGTAATTTAAACGGCCCTGCGCAGTAAAAAATATTTTTTTTAAGAAATGGCGAATTGGGTAACACAGGATACCTACCCTCTTTCCTATCAGGGGGAAAGTGTTGAGAAAAATTATTAATTTTTAAGGCCGTGTCAAAAAAAATTGCTTTTCAACTTTTCCTAAAAAGGCAATGGTTGTTGCTGAAGCCGTATTTCTTTTGGCAGCAATCCCTTTTTTATTTGCTTATAGCTTATACGCCCGGCACTACCCCGGCTACGGTAGTAAAGATTGCTCTGGTGAATCTCTATCATCAGTTTTTGGGCCTGCGGAAATTTGTAAACTGTTTTCCAATCGGCCATGCCAATTTGTAGTTTTGCATTGTAGTATTTAAGTATTATCATTTGTACAGAAAGGTACTGATAATGAATGGGTATTTATACAAAAAGGTGCGTATATTACAGAGTTG
>JBBQLS010000172.1:0-7272 GCA_038328115.1 Chitinophagales bacterium | reverse complement strand
GTATCAATTATTCCGGGCCTTACTCTAAACAGATCTTCCATACCCCAAAAACATCCACCAGCAATGTATGCCTTTTTATAGTTGTCCATTTCTATTAATTTTTATGTTGAAAACAGCCTATTTTATAAATTAATTATAGCAAAATATCCGTTTTGTTGTGTACTACAAATTTATAACCTGAAATAAATAAAAAAGAATTTTTGTGTAAGCGGATTTTTAACTGCTACTGAATTATTTACTACGCTTTTAAGGGATACCCTGCAGGCCCTATGGCTAATGCTGTTCAACCATTATGCAGCTACCAACGCAGGCAAAGGAGCTTGGTAAAGATATACCATGTCAAAAACCCTACTTAGGTTGTTCTACCTTGTCTTCTCGTTGCGTTTGTTCATAAAAAGCTGCATTTAAACCCGGCTGTATGGGTTGCTTTAAATAATCTCCCCACACTTTTGTAAACGATGCCCCAAAGTAAAAAATGAGAGAAGCATAAAAAACAAATAATAGCAACAGCACTATAGAAGCCGAGGTGCCGTAAAGTAAACCAATATTACTATTCAGCAAAAGCCATTTTAATACTATTACACCGGCATTATATAAAATGCTTGTTAACAAACCGCCGCTTAATGCAACCCTCCAGCTGGGTTTACCATCGGGCAGATAGCGAAACAATATCATAAACCAGGCACATACAATAGCAACTGAAAGTAAAGTAGAAAGGGTGCCATTTAAATAAATTCCGCTGCCCGGAATTATATTATCGATGAAGTTACCAAAGATGATCTTTAAACTTGCTGCTGCCAGCGATACCATAAACAATAGCCCTGTAAAAACGATTAGCAGCGTTGATTTTAACCGGGTAACCAATAGCATTTTTAATTTTTTACCTTTCTTTTCTATCATCCAGAGTTGGTTAAGCGAACTTTGTATAACCTTAAACAAAGTAGTTGCTACAAATAATAAAAAGAAAAATCCGGCAATAGCTACCGGTAAGTTAATTGCCAGCCCATGCATACCACGCAAAATTTCTACCAACTGGCGAACACCATCATCACCCAAAACACTTCCCAATTCTGTAAACAGGCCCCTTCTTACTGACTGCCGCTCAAAAAGCAAACTGAGCAATTGAATCAGCAACATCAAAATGGGAGGCAGTGCAAAGCTGGTGAAGAACGCAGTAGCACCGGCCAGGCGCAGGGGATCATTTTTTATCAGTAGTTTATATGCATTAACCAGTTCACGTATCAGTATTTTTATTTGGGTTATAAACTTCATTAAATCTGGATGGCTTTTATTATTTACCTGGTATTAATTTTATAATTTCCTGATACTGGTTTGTTATTAAAAACCGGTATATATTCAACAGGCATACTTTAAAGATAAGCATTGGCAGCATTATAGTGCAAGCAACTTTCGGTATCGGGGTTGTGGAGAAAAGGTGTTTTTAAGAAGAAGCGTATGTTACAAAAAGCCTGCCGGGATGGTAGCTTTTTATGTAATTTTCTATAGTGTTTTCCAAGCTCGCTCATTAATTTTCCGTATTGCGATGGGTAGAGGCCTAGCCGGATGTTGATATTGATTACCACCGCCAGTAAAGCGACCAGTACCTGGTACATTTTGCACCATTCTGAAATGTCCATCATCTCTAAATTTAAGAACACAATCAATATTATGTGACATAACTCCTAGCTGTTCTCCAGCAGAATTTGAATTATAATACTCAGTTGTTGTAAAATATGGATGATTGGGAAATATTCCAGTTGCAAGAATACCGGAAAGATTTTTTTCCAAAGTGTAATGATAATAAAAATTCATGGTCTCGAGTTTTAATTATTAGAAAGAATATTCTGGTTGCGTGTAACACATAAATATACCCTGGTTCACCTTTTCAAAAATTAGCTTTTATTGTATGAAATTGTTTTATAAATGTATACATAAATAATAATATTTTATACAAAAATGTAAACTTTTGTATAAAATATGGTTCAATATACAAACAACCTTCCTGCCGACCGGTACAAAAATTCAAGTTTTTTCTAAACAATAAAGGTATCAAGGGTTTCGCAGAATAGAAGTTTTAAAGAAGAAGATTGTGTTACAAAACCCGCCGGGAAGGTAACAGCAGCAAAAAAAAGTCCTTCTCTTACTCTGGTTACAAGCCGCTACAACTGAAAAGGTACAGGTGATCCCACCAACATGTTGTTTTAATTTAAAGATTGCGGACTGGAATCACAATAGCTATCGGGACGCCAACCACTTAAGCCAGTTTGCCAAACTCTTAAGCCAGTTGGTTATTATGTCAATACAAATTAGTTCACAGATAAAAATTTATTGACAACCAGATTTGTTTTTATTTCAGTTTCCAACAACCAGATTTGCTTTTGTTTCAGTTTCCCGGGCGGTAATCATTTCATTCAATTTAGTTTCCAGTAAAGCCAATTTATCTGTTAAAGATTTATTTGCCCGGGCATAATCATTTTTTTTAAGATTGAGTTCATTATGCAGTGCAATATTGTCTGCTTCGAGCAGATTATTTTTTGCAGCCAATGCACTGCTTCTTTTCTCCAATGCCTGTAACCCGATCATCATCACGCCGTCAATATCTGCTGAATTAATTAATGTATCGCAACCGATTTTCCCTATCCCATCATTACCAAATGCATTAAAAAATTCCTGTGCCATGGGCCCGTAATGCCGGAAATCCTTTGCATTCTGAAATTTATAATTCCAGCTACCCAGTTTCATTTTGCTGATGCTGTTCAGCACGTATTCTCCATCTGTTTTTCTAAATTTTTCTTTTTTTGTACTATCGCTTATACTGCTCCAGGCATTGCTTCCGTTTACCATGAATACACCGGAAATGGGCACCCCGCTTGTATATAATGCATAACCACCGGCGAACCTTGCCCTAAATTCATTGGCACGTACACAACTGGTAGTTCCAAGCCCGCTGGCATCGCCAATGGCGAGGCAGCCATTGAAATTAGCGGTTGAAACATCTTTTCCGATAGCAGTGGAATTTATACCGGAAGCAGTAGTGTTTTGCCCTGTGGCTACAGAAAAATCTCCTGATGCAAGTGTATTTCGTCCCAAAGCTGAAGCATAACTGCCGGAATCAGTTGTAGAATAACCCATGGCTGTGGATGCAAAACCGGACGCGGTAGTATTAAAACCTAAAGCTGTGGAGTTACTTGCAGATGCAGTGGTATTTTGCCCAGTGGCAAGGGCATTTTGTCCGGAGGCTGTAACATCTTCGCCAATTGCAACGGAATAAAAATTTGTTGCGCTACTGCCATTTATCATCGCTAAGGAATTGGTACCAGAAGTAAATCCGTTGAAAGCCATTGAATTATCATCAACTGCCTGTCCATTCATTGAAAAGGAATTATAACCCGATGCGGATCCGTTAATGGCAACTGCAGAGTTTCCTGTTGCGTTGGAAAGAAAACCTAAAGCCACCGATTGCCCACCCGATGCTTTGCACCATTTCCCTATTGCCAGGGAATTATCTCCCGATGATATACAATTAAGGCCTAAATTAACCGAATAATACCCTAGGGGAACATCCCAGCTTATATCATCAGTACCACCCGCTTTCAAGGCAGCTTTATCTGCCCACCAATACATTCTGTTGCCCACACCGGTTTGCGGCGCTGCTCCCGGGGAAACTGGCAGGTTTGAGGGTGAGGTAAACAATACATTGCTGTTGGCTACGTGTAATTTTGCAACGGGGTTTATGGTTCCGATCCCCACATTTCCCACATCTGTAATGCTCAGCCTTTCCAAAAGTTGATTAGGAGATGTAGAAGCATAAGTAAATAAGCCTAACCGTGCGGTAGTCGTACCTTCTCCGGTCGTTTTTACAGCACCTGTGTACGGATAAGAGCCGCTGCCTGTCTTAAAGTACAAAGAAGTACCCACGTTTGTATTTAATGCCTGCGTATTTTCCAACAATGCTACAGCACTGTCTGTTGCTTTTACGTGCAGTTTCATTAACGGCGCAGTGTTTCCGATTCCGACATTTTGAGCGGTAATATTTTTTGCTGCAAATAACACAAACCATAACAGAATAATCTTTTTCATTTTTTTTATTATTATAGTTAAGAATATAGACCAATAAGTCTTTGTAACATTTTTCTCTCTGTACCTCTTTGCCAAAACAAAACGGTCCCTTGTAAATAACCGACCCTGGAAGTGAAGTAATCCTCCACGTTCGTATATCACCTGTACGTAACTTGCGTTACCAAAAAGCCTGTTTTTTCAGTTCATCTTGTAGTCATTTATTCTCCTTCAATGGGATCTAACCTTCCGGCCGGCATATCAATTTTAATAAAAGTAATTGCTTGAAATATAGTTCTGATGAGGTATTTAGGGAACGGACTTGTTAAATGAGTTTAGGGAGCTTCTATTTAGTAAATGTTATTTTTTAAAGTCGGATCAGGTTCAATTCCCGAATCAGTAAATTAGAATGAGAGCACTAAAGTACAGCGATGCAAATAGCCTAAGTTTTACCCCACTGGCTCCGCTGGGTGCAAGTGTTCCAACCTACAAAATATATTTTATAACGAAATAATAATGGGACCACTTGTTACTTTTAAATCTACCGGATTGCATCCGGAGTCAGGATTACAGATGTTCAATTTTTAGCAACCCATGCTCATTAGTATAATAATCTATGGCACTGCTGTATTTGTAATGCCAGGGCTCCCACACCAAACCAGATCGCACCCGATTTTCATGTAAGTATCCCATCAATATATTGTTTTAATTTAACGATTGCGGAAGAAAATCCCGATAG
The DNA here is from genome assembly GCA_038328115.1 of Chitinophagales bacterium. GTDB lineage: Bacteria > Bacteroidota > Bacteroidia > Chitinophagales > Chitinophagaceae > Ferruginibacter. The sequence continues at coordinate 2,477 of JBBQLS010000172.1, read as the reverse complement.
CTATCGGGATGCCCAACAGGTAAGCCAGTTGTGCGGAGAAAAAAGTGCCCTTTTCAACAGATCATCAACAAACGGGTTTGTCCATTTTTTTCCTTTGGTGCACGATGTACACAAGGAGGAACTTTACTTTCAGGATGATCAACCGCCAACCTCCATAAGTGACCGGTGCCTAAGCTGATGGGGCGTGCAGCAGGTTTAGCCTGGTAGTGTAAATCAAAGAAATGTTCACTTAAAAATGATTCAAAACCTTCATCTGATCCATCATATAGGTTTTTGAGTTCAGCACGTATTTCGGGAACAAGCACTTTTTGTATGGCTTGAGAATTTGGCAATATCTCACTCGGCTCGCCATAGTAAGTGCATAAAAAGGTATCAACCGGTACAGGAGACCGATCTACATGAAAAGAATAAACATCGGTTGAAAAAAACGGGTAGGCATCGTCGCTCTCATAGCACCTGATCAGATTCAGGATGGGAGATGCACCATGAGCTTCCAACAGCTCCAGATCATTTAAAAGAATTTCACGGGCTAGCTGCCCCTGTTCACTCAGCTTAAGTTCACGAAGCTCCTCCTGATCAAGTACCGACATATTTTCGTTTAGTACTACCTTTTTAACAATCTCAGAAAAATCACCTGTTAATTTACGTGCCCAGCAAACCGCATTCATTGCTCCATCAAAAGGCATGGAAACAAGGTCTTTAAAACTCGTGACACAGTTAATTTGATTGTCAGCATGCAATAAGTCTATCATAATGAGTTATAAAAGTATGAATTCATTTCATCTGATTACATAACAGCAACAAAAACAAAATTTCCGTTCTTTAAATCCGGTTACATACCGGTAGAATTGAAAGACACAGATGATCTCATCTACATATTTTTTTGGCCCCCGTGGGTGTTCCAAACTAATCCGCAAACCGACGCCTAACCCCGTGAGCCGCCGCCGCTTTGTCTCCTGACAAGCGGCGTTGCAACCGAAAGCTGCTAACATTCGTAAAACCAGGGAGCTGGAAACTACTTACTCTCAAGTCTGTTATTCTACGTCTGCAAAATTTTATTATGTTGAAAAAGATAGAGCTTAAGATGTTTAAAAATTATACAAGAAATTAATAGCGGGCTTATGCTGCCCGCTTGTCGGGAGACAAGGCGGGGGCATCAGTATAGTAAAATGCTTTCCCCCCTACTGGCAGTGATCCCTTCATCATTCCGTTTATATTTAATCATTTGGAGAAGGGAAAACCTGCGCCAAACATTTAAGACAGATGGGGATAGAATTTCATTCCCTTAATAACATCTGTTCAATATATTTATTTGTTATTTCGGGCAGCTGTTTTTTCTGGTAAAATGTTTCATAAAACGCTTTAATAAATGCAACCAGTGGCGTAGCAATAAAAGCGCCCATTACACCAAATGCCGCAGTCATCGCCAGCAGCATCACCAGAATAGATACCGGGTGTATTTTCATAGTGGTAGAACGAATACGTGGTAAAATAAAATCTCCAATAAGCTCATCAAGTGCCAATAAAAATAAAGCTACCCACAAAGCCGTCATTGGCGAAATTGTAAATGCTACCAGCACAGGAGGTACTGCCATGATATAAAAACCTATCTTAGGTATCAGTTCGGCAAAAAAAGTAACACCGGCCCAAACCCACAATCCGGGAATGCCCATAAAATACAAAAATATCCATACAATAATTGCCCGCAAAGTACCAGCCATAATATTCGACCACATCCAGCCTATGGTCATTACCGATGCTTTGGAAAATGCGTCAACAGCTTTTTCCTTTTTGTCTTCCGGAAAAAGGGACAGATACATTTCTAAAAGCGGGCCCGGATTTATAAGCATATAAGCCACCAGGCAGAAAAAGAAAATGGTCATCAATACAGTGCTGAGAAAACTCATGGAGTAACGGCCGATATTATTCAAAATACCTCCTGCCTGTGCAGTTAAAGATGAATTAGAAGGAAGCAGATTGCTGTTATTTATGCCACGATCACCTATCCAGGACGTTATACGTTGGCTTAGTTTTTCCATGTATTGTGGAAAATCGGAAATCAGCAACTTTAATTGTGTTACTATCTTGGGTATCACCATCCACCCTATCAGCCCAAAAAGAGCAAGCATACAAAAAAACACCAGTAAACCAGCGGCTGTACGAGACATCTTTTTGCGCTGTAACCAAGTAACAGGTGCATTAAGTACAATGGTAATTACTATGGCAAAAAATAATAAAATGATAACTGAAATTACCTGGTAGGCAAACCAGATAGCCAGAAACAACCCTGCGGCAAGATAAACAAGGCGTGCAAGTGATTTATATTCTGCGTTTGTTTTCATTTGTTTATTAAAGGTAGATGTAATTGGCTTGTTTTATTAAAAGAATAACAGCAGCAAAAAAGGAATAGTATTAATACTTTTGAAGTTTTAAAAACTTCGGAAGTATTTCGTCCCGGCGGGCAGTTTCGGTTACAA
>JBBQLS010000171.1:0-7358 GCA_038328115.1 Chitinophagales bacterium | reverse complement strand
GTAACAGAAGAAACAGTAAGCAGGATGCGCCCCGGCAGCGTTATTGTTGATGTGAGTATTGATCATGGTGGTTGTTTTGAAACCAGTAAAGTAACCAGCCATGAAAAACCGGTTTTTACAAAGTACGATGTAATACATTATTGCGTACCCAATATACCCAGTGGCTTTGCACGTACAGCCAGCCAGGCCATCAGCAATGTACTAATGCCATTAATGCTGGAAACCGGCGAGGATGGGGGTATTGACCATATCGTTTGGCATAAGATAAACATACGCAGCGGTATTTATTTATACAAAGGCAGCCTTACCAATTTTTATTTAAGCGAAAGGTTTGATTTGAAATTTACGGATTTGAATTTGTTGATAGCGAGTAAGAGATGATCTGGAATACATTGACATAATTTTACAGTATAGAAGATGGAAAGACTAATTAAAGATGATTATTTTAAGACATGGCAATCTATGCTGGATGTAGAAATTGCAAAAGAGTTTCATATTATTCAACATCAGGAATTAGAACCTCACAGTTTTACATTTTATACATCAGTCTCAGTAATGTCTTCCTCAAAAATTGAAGGTGAAAAACTGGAAGTGGATAGTTATGTGAAACATAAAATACTGAATATTGAATACTTGCCAGAGTTAACAGAAAAGCCTAATGACCTTTATGCTGCTTATCTTTTTGCAAAAGATAATAAATTAAATCAGGCTAATTTTTTAGCAGCACATAAATTGTTATCTGCTCACTTACTTCCAAAAGCTGAGCGTGGAGCTTTAAGAAAAACAGAAATGCTTGTTATGGAACATAAAACCGGCAGGGTACAATATGAGGCTGCCTTACTGAAAATATTACCCAAAGAATATAAAAGATTATGGAAAGAAATAGACAGTCTGTTAGATTCAGAATTAACCATTGAAGAGACATTTTACTTCGCTTCATTTATACATCTTGCATTTGTAAATGTTCATCCTTTTGGTGATGGAAATGGAAGGATTGGCCGATTGCTTGAGAAATGGTTTTTGGCTGAAAAGCTCGGAGAGAGAGCCTGGTATATCCAATCTGAAAAATTCTATTACAAAAATGTAAATGACTATTACAAAAATTTATCCCGATTAGGAATTTTTTATGAGGAATTGAATTTTGAGAAAGCACTACCTTTTTTATTAATGCTTCCGCAGTCTTTAAATTTTGACAAATAGGTTCTCTTATTTGTAAGCCTGTATCTCAATCACTTCCTCACAAAAACCATATTCCTCTTTAACATTACTACTTACAATTACCAGTTTATCTTTTGTGTAATTGGCAATAAGTGAAAGATATAAGGCAATTCCATCTGCATCTAAGTTGGTAGTTGGTTCATCTAATAAAAGAACGGGTGTATTGCTGAAGAAAGCCTGTGCCAGTTTCAGACGCTGTTTCATACCGCTGCTGAAATACCGGAGTTGTTTATTAACTGCTTTTTCTAACCCAACTATCTGCAGCATGTCTTCAATACTTAGTGATTGTATTAAGGGTTTAAATTTTGAATGGAATTCCATCATTTCCTTTGCTGTCATTTCTTCAATCAGCTCCAGGTATGGTGCTGCAATGGAAATATTGGTATAGTGTTGTTCGTTGTTTGTTGTTCGTTGTCCGTCCTTATATTCAATAGTTCCTTCATTATGCAAAGTAGCGCCTGCTATAACCTGCAGCAGCGTTGATTTTCCGGAGCCATTGGGACCGGTGATGGCGTAGTTTTTTCCGGAAGTAAATGTGTAACTGCAATGACGGAAGATCCAGTCGCGGTTGTATCGCTTGCCGGTATTGTTTAAAGTGATATTCATTTTACCTCATCCCAACCCTTCTCCAAGGGAGAAGGAACCCGAATCGGGATATTAATTATTTAAGAATTTTTCTTTTTTATAAGATTAATTATTTGCTTGGATAAAAGCTGAATAATGAACTACAGTACAAGAGTGATTAATTTTCACTTTTTTACTAAAAAAATGAAAATTAATAAACAGCCGTTGCCAATGAAGATGATTAAAGACCAGATGTGTGGTCAAAAAAAATACAACACATTCTTCGCTACTCTCCTCGCAAGTTCCCCTCATCCTGAGCGAAGTCGAAGGGCAGGGGGGGGGGTCTTACTCATCCTCCGCACTTCCTTTGGTAAAACGTTTTATTATACCACGGCCACTTTCCCTGATGAATGTTACAATTTCATCACGCTCATCTGTTGCCGGTAATTCTTCTTCAATATAATTAAGGGCTTGCGAAGTGTTCATCCCTTTATTGTAAATAATACGATAGATATCAAGTATTTTATTGATCCTGTCGAGTGAAAAACCACGACGTTTTAAACCAACAGAGTTTACACCTGCGTAACTTAATGGTGTACGGCCAGCTTTTATATAAGGAGGCACATCTTTTCCAAAAAAAGATCCGCCACTTATAAAACAATGTTGACCTATTTCTACAAACTGATGCACCGCACACATGCCGCCAAGTATTGCATAATCACCAATTGTAACATGGCCTGCAACCTGTGTGTTATTACTTAATATGCAATTGTTACCAACAATACAGTCGTGTGCAATATGGCTATATGCCATAATCAGGCAATTATTACCCACTTTGGTTGTCCATCGGTCTTTACTGCCTCTGTTTATTGTTACAAATTCACGAATGGTTGTATTATCGCCAATTTCCACAGTAGTATGTTCACCTTCATATTTAAGATCTTGCGGAATAGCTGCAATTACAGACCCCGGAAAAATGCGGCAGTTTTTACCTACCCTTGCACCTTCCATGATAGTTACATTGCTCCCAATCCAGGTTCCTTCTCCAATTTCTACATTTTGATGAATAACGCTGAAGGGGTCAACCTTTACATTTGTAGCAAGATTTGCATTCGGATGAATGTATGTATGCGGATGAATCATAAATAATGAGCTGATGTGCTAATTTGCTGATGTGCTAATGCACAAAAGGATAGCTGATAATTATTGGTTAAAGTGTTTATTTTACAATATTGAAACATCTTTTTTGCTTGTTTGCTGCAATCATTTTACTTGAATTAAAATCTAATATAAGCTATTGCTCATAATTAGCAAATTAGCACATCAGCAAATTAGCATATTTGCCTTTAATTTTTTTTTGCCAATTGTGCGGTTAAATTAGCTTCAGTACATAATTTATTGCCTACATAAACACTCCCTTTCATTACACAAATTCCCCTGCGTATGGGTTCTGTCAATTCCATTTTCAGGATCAATGTATCGCCCGGCACTACTTTTTGTTTGAATTTGCAATTATCTATCTTTAAAAAATAGGTATCATATTGTCCGTCGGGCATAGCATTAATGCAAAGCAGGCCGCCTGTTTGTGCTAATGCTTCAATCTGCAAAACACCCGGCATAATAGGGTTTCCGGGAAAATGTCCCTGGAAAAAATATTCATTTACCGTAACATTTTTTATACCCACAATCACCGTGTCGGTCAGTTCAATTATTTTATCAACCATAATAAAGGGAAAACGGTGGGGCAGTGTTTTTTCAATTTGCTCCTGTGTATAAACCGGCGGTTGGTTGGGATCATAAACAGGAATATCCCTGGTGTGTTTATTTTTTTTGATGTACTGCTTTATTTTTTTGGCAAACTCCACATTGCTGCTGTGGCCCGGGCGGTTTGTAATAATGTGTGCTTTAATGGGATAACCAATCAAAGCAAGGTCACCTACAACATCCAAAAGTTTGTGACGGGCCGGCTCATTTGCAAAACGGAGTTCCAGGTTATTCAGGTAACCTTCACTTATTTCCATCTTATTTCTGCCAAAGGCTTTTGCAAGCCGGGTCATTTCTTCATCGGTTACGGGTTTATCAACTACTACAATAGCATTGTTGATGTCGCCGCCCTTTACCAGGTTATTCTCTAATAACATTTCCAGCTCGTGTAAAAAACAAAAAGTGCGGCAGGGAGCAATTTCAACCTGAAAATCCTTCATGTTTTTTAAACTGGCATGTTGTGTTCCCAGTACAGGGCTGTTAAAATCTATGAGTGTAGTAATCTGGTAATTTACAGCAGGCATCGCAGTCATCTCCACTTTCTTTACTTCGTCGAAATAAGAAATATTAGTATCAATTGTGTACCACACTTTGGTGGCATCCTGTTCAATTACACCTGTTTTTTCGATAATCTGTACGAATGGTTCGCTGCTACCGTCAATAATGGGTATTTCTGGTCCGTTTAGTTCTATCAGGCAATTATCAACACCCATCCCAACCAAGGCAGCCAGTATATGCTCAACAGTGCTCACTTTGCAATCGCCTTTTTCTAAGGTTGTACCACGCGATGTATCTGTAACCAGGTCGCAATCTGCTTTTATTATTGGCGAATCGGGTAAATCGGTACGTTGAAATTGATAACCAAAACCTGGATTGGCAGGCTTTAATATCATATCTACATTAATACCTGAATGAAGGCCTGTGCCTGAAATACTGACAGCCTTAACCAATGTATGTTGCTTATCTGGATTGAAATTTTTATCCATGTGTGCTGCTGAATTTTGTTGACAAAGATATTTAAAATATGCTGCCAGTGAACTTATGATAAAATCTGGTAAAGATGTAGTTTAAAACTGTATCTGGAAGCTTCCGAAAATACCAAACTTGTTCTGTTTGCCGGCATAGGCGGTGGAAGGAGAAAGGCGCCACACAAAATCGAGACGGAAAAATTTGAAGATATTATCAATACCGGTACCAATCTCTAAATACGTTTTATTGTTTAGTGTTTTAAAACTGTGTACTTCGGGATATGGAACGATGACATATGAATTCAATACTTCATTTGCGCTGCTTAATGAGCCCCAAAGCGATTTAACTGTATAAAACTGCCTCCATTTTAATTTTCGGGTAAGTGGTATAAAACGAAAAAGACCCGAACCAATATTATGCTCTATACTAACCCCGGCATATTTGTCACTTAAATATTCAAACCGGTTCATCAGGTTAAAAGCAAACGGATTGTAATAAAAAAGATCATTTCCCGTATGATTTTCGAGGTTGGTAAATGGCATGGTACCATTTATTTTTCCGCCATACACCCGATAGTAAAGAACACCATAAGGAGATATCTTCATCATATCTTTTACCAGCAAAGAGTACTTGGTGTAGTTGTAAGCGCTATTAAATACACCTGCAATTCCTTTAGAAAACATGGCCTCAACTATCGGGTATTTTGTGCCAAGAGAGTACCGGTTATAGTCTGTTTCAATAAACCGTTCAAGATATGCAAAGCGCAACTTTACAGCAACTTCAAAATTGGTTAGCGGGTTACCCTGCGCTACCGAAAAATTTGATAATGGTGGCAGATTCAACAGCGGGGTATATTGCCTGTGCGATACAAAAAATTCGGTTGAAAACCCCTTGCCCAAATCCGTCAAGGCATCAAAGCTTATATCTTTTACATTGATAAACTTTCTGGTGGTATTTGGTTTTCTTACTGCAAGCGAAAAAATATTATCCTGGCTTACTTCACCAATCTGGCTAATGCCATTATCAACATCATTTTGATAGGCAAAGTGCAGCCGTATACGGTTGGGCTGCCGTTTGGCAACCCAGAAGGCTTCGGCAAGGCCTTTAAATTTTTTATCTTTGGTGCCATAGGCTACATAGCCATGCAGGTAAACATCTTTAAACAGTTTTTTATTGGTACCCAAATCAAACCTGAATCGGGTGCCTTCCCATTGGTTAGCACTTACCCAGTTAAACCAGGGGCCAATTTCAAACTTGCCAATGTTTCGGTAACCGCCAACCAAAAATTTTAAATTGGTTTGCAGTTTTTTAAATTTGGGCATTTCCATCAGCTTGTCAATGGTGGTATAAATTGCCTTTTCATTTTTCGATAAAGAATCATGGCGAAGGTTAACCCAGGTGGAATCGGAATTTTTTACAACCGATTTTTCTGATTTTACAAGTTCTTCAATGTGCTGGTTTTTAAAAGTAGCGGTTAAAGAATCGCTGTTGATATTAATATCTTTATAGGATGTGGTTTTGCGGCCAATGAGTGTGAGCGAATTTTTGCCCAGCACCCTGAAATCAGCAAAAAATTTATCTCTATTTAAAAATATTACCGAATCGTTGATGGGCAGATATTCCTGGAATATACTTATCCTGTCAATAAAATTGATGTTTGCATCTTTACCCAGGTACATCGATATTTTTTGTATCTGAAAAGTTTTTTCTGTTACCCAGGCATCGCCTTCAAAAGTATTCTGACCTGCACGTTTTGGCCTGAAAACAAAATGATATATTTTCTGTTTGTTTACCACCTGTGTATCGGGCACATAAAAATTATAGTAAGCATCGCCATTGTCGTTAAAGGGGCTTATAAAATCTTTATCTATTACAGTTACAAAATTGCTGTAAATGTTTACGTTCTGGTTCATTACACCCAGTAGTTTGCTGAAGCTTTCGTTGTTAAAACCCTTGGTTTGACTGGCCTTTATGTTCTCGTAAAATTTTTTTGGATTTTTCTGGTAAGCGTAATCACTGAGGCTTTCAATCAAGTATGCTGGTAAAAAAGGAGCAGCTTCCGAAGTGCTGTCCATATTATCAAAAATGAAAGAAAAGTTTTTTAAAAGAAAATTCTTTTTGGCTTTGTCGGCATTAAAATTCTTAATATCAATTTCCAGCTTATTATATGCTTCGTAACTAAAGTTGCCCAAGTCGTAACGATTATACTGTTTCTTCCTGGTCATTATTTTTTTCCATAAATACAGGCCACGGTTCCATTTGGCCCTGATAACGACCTCACCTTTTGCTGTGCCTCTCTCAAGCTGAATATTAAGGTTCTGGTTATTTTGCAAATGAGTGATGGGCATCTTGTAAATTTCAAACCCAATGAAACTTACTTTTAAAGTATCATCTTTAAAATTACTCAGTACAAAAGAAAAATTGCCGGCACTATCGGTTGTTTTACCAACCTGCGATCTTGCAAAATAAACCGAAGCAAAACTTACAGGCTCTTTGGTATGGCCGTCAATTACAGTTCCGGAAAAGGAAATTTGTTGCGCAAAGGATACAGTCGCAAAAAAGATAAGTATCAGAAATGATATGCTGTGCCTGAAAGTATTCAAAAAAATAAGATTTACAATTTGGGTATGGCGATGCTGTTATATATTTATTAAAGCATCAAAGATATTCCATTTTTTTTAGCGTAGCGGCTAAACAAAATGTTAAGTAGCAGGGTTGTTACGGGTTAATTACAAATGAGCAGGCAAAAAGTTTGATATGCTTTGTTAGGTGCTGCTTTTTTCCATTATTTCTTTAAGTAACTTTTCCAGTTCCGTTACTCTTTTTTCCAGATCGGGAAGATT
>JBBQLS010000170.1:0-7382 GCA_038328115.1 Chitinophagales bacterium | reverse complement strand
TTCACATTAATACGGTTATTCAGGAAATAATCTATCGAAGGCGAAATGGTAATATCCCTGCTGCCACCCGTTGCAAAATTATTATCCTGGTCTAAACGGCTGTTGGCTGTTACGTTATCTCTTATGCTGAAATCAAGGCGGAAGTTGATTTCATTCCCCAGTTTTTTACCATCGCCGCCCTTAGGTACAAGAAACTTGGGCCATTTTACATTTATGAAACTCAACGGATTTTTTAAACCCTTTTTACGCCAGCCGGCACCAATTACAAATTCGGTACTGCGTACTTCGCTAAGTTGGTAATCAACTAAGCTTAAACTAAGCTGCCTTGTTTTAGAGTATTCAAATTTAGCCTGCACCTGGTTGGTAAACATCATATCTATACCTATCAATGGCGAAAACTGCTCACCTATACTTATGTTTGGTAACAGGAAGTAAGGCACATAGTTTTTTGAAATGGTATCGTAAAAAGACGGGTATCCATATTGCGATATATCCTTATACAATAATGCTGAGGTAAACCCATTCATGCTCAGGTTTCCGGTATAGCCGTGCGAAACAGTAAAATTAGTAAACAGTTTATCCAAAGGTTTTATTTTGCTTAAACCGTTATAATCAAGTTTCCAGTTCAGTTTTGGTTTAATGCCCCTGAAAGGATTTGATTTGATGTTTGGATTATTTTGGTTGATTAATGAAACCGTATTTGGATCATCACCGGTATAAGCCGCTAAAAATGCAGGTATCAGCACATCAATGGCATACTTGCCATATCCATAATAATAACCATCGGCACCAACCGGCTGGCCCGCACTGTATGGATTTTTTTCTCCCAATCTCTTTGATAATATCAACCTGTAATCTTGGAATTTTTTAAAGGTTGCCGAAACACGGTTAGGATCAAATTTACCAAACAAAGTTTTAAATGCAATGTACGATACATCAAACCCACCACCTGCATAAGGATTTAAATGGTTAAATACGTGGTTTGTACCACCAGTGGTATCTATAAACCTGAATGTTTCTGAATAGTTTTTGTTGAACGTCTTGCTCATATTCAGCGTAATGTTCAGGTCACGTATAGGCTGCAATTGTGCCGAGAAGGTGATACGTTGATCAAAACTTTGCTGAAAAATAGAATTGAAAGTAGTATCCTTTGTTATCAATCCTTTTCGGGCAGCGGTATTCAGCCACGTCGTATCCGGTTGTCGCCCTAAAATAAAATCAACGCCCGGTGCCATGCTCTTCCAGTTTTGGCCAACATATTTAGTACTGTCTATATAGCCTGGCAACCTGGTATGTGCATTTTCAGAAATGGAGAAACTGGCCTGTTTTAAACTGGTTGCCAGTCTTCCAATAACTTTTAAACCGGTGCTTACATAAGGCACAGCTGATTGATCAACCTTGCGATGTTTTTGAACTACTTTTCTTCCGTTCTTTTTAACAATAGTGTCCTTATACCGGGTTATCCTTCCCCTCCATTTTTCCTGATCGGCTTTATTGCTTGGTGCGTCCAGTTGCTTTAACCATTTCGATTTCTGGTAAAGCCTGTTAAAATCAAATTGGGCAGTAGCCTCGCTTTGCTGGCCATTTTCAAGTATGTTGCCCAATTCAACCGCTAACCTGGATGCCCCAATCCAGCTGTAAGATGCCTGGTAACGCAGGTTAACGGTAGTCCAGTCAACCAGCGGAAATTTGGCAGTAGGCAATGTGTACGTAAAATTAGCCGTGTGGTTATAGGTTGTGTTACGTCCACCTTTCAATAAATTTCTCCATACCGTATCCTTCTTTTCTTTGCTGTCAAGTCTTCCTTCCGGTTCATCAATACGGCTGTTATTTACGGCAGTAAAATCAAAATTCAAACTGCGGGTAAAATTCCAACGCAGAATATAGTTACGCTGAAAGGTGTAATATTTGTCATAGGTTTCGGGTATTTTATATTTAGATGTACCAATGCTGCGTGGCCTTATGGCGCCAAACTGCCGGTTAACATCAGCTCTGAAACTTAACTGCGATGGAATCAGGTTGAAATTAAAATCCTTCACCAGGTCGAACCAATGTGTTTTTCTTTTTTTAAAGAATTTGATCCGCTTAAATGGTTCAATATACTTTTCTTTTGGTGCAAAATTATACCCTAATCCATATTTATGCCTGGTAATTTCGTTGTTCTCAATTAACGGCGTATGGTTCTTAATTTTCAGGTAAGAATAGCTGACATCAAAGTTAGAGATATCATATATTTTCGGCTTTTTAGTGCCGGTGCGGTTTTTACGCACATTGGTAAAGTTTACCGTGGTGGTGGATGTAAAATCTATCGCAGCATTCTTAATGGAATCTCTTGCTGAGCCCGAAGCACTCTTTAATTTATCCTTCAGTTTAATATCCATATCATATGGATCGTACTCCGGAGTGCTTACCGATTGCTGGTAACTGGCAAAAACCGGTATAGACAAGGCCGCTTTTTTAGGCAGCAGTTTACCCAACTCAAGATTTGCAGAAACATCAACCTGGTAAAAATTATCACGGAAGCGGTCGTTAATACGCTGCTCCAGTGTTCCAAAGCCGGTGGAATGGGTATTGGCCGAAACTGAAATAGTTCCAAGATCAGCCAGGTTCAAATCAATCCTTCCTAATGAAGCCCAGCCACCGTGTTCATCAATGGAAGAGAGACGAAGTTCATTTACCCACACTTCGGCACAGGCAGTTGGCACCTTCGTATTTTCAACACCCATTAATATACCCCTTATTTCGGCCAGGTTGGGGTTACCCATAACAGAATAGGTATGTCCGTTTGTCTGCAGTTGCCTGTAAATCTTATCGGGCGAAGCTGCCACATCAGCGTTCCTGGCCTGTTTTAATTTAACCAGGGTCTGCAGGTTCACATCCAGTGAGTTTGCCGGATTCCAGAGCGTATCGTTATAAGCTACCGAATTGGGGTCCATGGTGGTTCCGGCACTAAGGCCTGTTAGTATTAACGGAATGCGGATCTCGTAATAATTATTTACAAAATCGGTACCCATTCGGAATACGGCAGTAAGGTCTTTATCCTTTAACGTACCGGTACCGCCTTTTACATTTTCTTCTGCATGTATATACATCTGCATTTTGCCGAACTGGCGTAAGTCTCTGTTGGCAAATGTTTGCTGCACGGCTCTTGCATCGTTTTGTGCAAGATTACATATCTGCAAACTCATCGACTGTTCATTTTGTAACAGGCTAACACCATTATTGCTTAAAGTTTGTACTCTTTCAATTTCTGTTGGGGTGCGGTATGGCAACGGAGTGCGTTTGTCGTTCTCTTCAATATTTACCGCTCCCTGGTTAAAGGTTGTGGCACTGCCATTGGGCAATTGGGTATAGGTGCCCAGTGTATCAATTTTATAATTGAATTTGCGCCATACATTGCGGGTAAACTGCAGTTCGCCAAAACGCAGTACCACACTGTCCTCAAAGCCTGCCATGTACATGCGGATAAACCGGATGGATTTAAAATCGGGAATATTACCAACTTTACTGGTGTATGACTGGATAGGTATGCGGAACTGGTACCAGGTTTCATTACGGGATGTACCATCTACCAGATTAACAGTAACCGGTTTTTTATCAATAATATAATTACTGCCGATAGACATGATTGGATTGCTGGCAGGATGGAGGTCAACGATGTATTGAAAATACTCTTCCGTCTGGTTCAGCGTATTATCCCGGTTCAAATCTTCGGCATCCGGATATAAAGTTGCTGCAGACGAAAAGGTAGAGTTGTTATTGGCAACCGGTGAATTACCTTCGGGATTGTTGTAGTTTTTATAACGCCCAACAATGCCAACTCCCTGCTGATCCAGATCATCACCACGGTAATAGTGATAATCATCCGAAGAAGGATCGAGTATAGCCTGCTTGTAGGTGATTGAATTTACCCCAAAGGTTGTCGCTAACTGGCCCAGGTAGGCCGAGCGTTTTGTTGCTTCTGCCGTATCATCCAAACCATCAAAACCTACATCCTGGTATTTGCGGTCATCCGGATTATTCGTGAAGGCATTAGTAACCTGGAAAGAATTGGTAGGCACCCTGCCCCAGTTTGAAGTATCAACAGGTGCAGGCGCATTGGGTGTAGGCAAACCGTTCTCATAAAAACGCTTGCCATCTTTTAAAATATCTTCGGATACATTGCCCAGGTTGAAATAAAGCTGACCACCTTTTGAACTTGCGATATTGGGATACCTGGTGCCGTAGTTGATAAACGGATCCTGCATCCAGAATTCGATAAACTCAATATTGGCTGTTTCAAAATCAGATTGATCAATGCTGCGCATTAAACCACCCCAGCGGGTTGTGGGATTTTTTAATTTTCCATTCGCATCTACGTTTACATCGTCGTAGTTATAAGGTCCACGGTCAGTTGGGAAATAAGCCAGGTCGAATGTAGTAAGCAGACTTTCGCCAAAACCGGTAGTTCTTTGCGGAAATATCTCTTTCTGGTAAACCTGTCTTACCCTGGGGTCGCTTAACTCAACACGGTCATTCGAGAAAGGATTATTGGGTCCTTTATATTGTTGTAATGTAGGTTCTATCTGATACCAGGCTATTCTTGCCCGGTTCTTTCCTGCATTTATATTGTTACTTGCATTCGGGCCGTTTCCTTCAGTGATGATCGGGTTTCCTGAAAGGTCGACTGCACCCTCGGGTACCGATGCCAGTGCCCAGCTTATTGGCGGAAAACGAAGATCGTAACCGGATTGTGTTCCGTCAAAATCATCAATATTAATAATTCCGTTTGAGCCTTTGCCTATCTGAGGAGCATGACCGGGCTTTAAATAAGCACCTTCGGCAAATACATTAAGGGTTGATGGTGCCGTGGTTTTATAAAACGGCAGCTTGTCTAATAGCTTGGTAAGCCTTGGTACATTTTTGCGGTAATTTACATCCAGACCATACATAGAATTTCGGATGGGCTCATTGGTACCGCCAGAGTTTGCATTATCGTAACTTACTTTACTAAAGAAGGGCCTTTCACTTAAACGCACAATGGTTCCACCTATGGATAATTGTGTTTTTAAAGTATTTTTTACCAGATAATCCCATCGCAGGCCCATATAGCTTTTCGTCTGCAGGCCAAAGGAGGCATTATTCTCGTAATTTACCTGCACCGGAATGCCGGAATTAATAACTGCCGAGTTGGTTATTTTGATAGTGCCTAAATCGTAATTGATATCATAGTCTATTCCTTCAATCAATACCCGGCCGCCGGCAGAAACCGTTACAGAACCTTTGGGAATATTATACCCAATACTGATATCGGAAGAACCAGAAATTTTGGCGGAGCCTTTTAATACAAACCGGTTAAGGTTAGGGTATTGCTGCGCCACCGCTTTTATAGAATCGTACAGCGCATAAAACAAACTGTCTTTTATATTGGGTACCGTGCTGGTATCTGTATAAATACCGGCAGCAAGATCACGCCCAAAAGGTTGCAGCACAGGAAACATTACCCGGCTGTACTGCGAGTAAACTGTAAAACCTTCTACGTAATCAAATACACCATCCGGCTGCGGATCAAGCTGGTTGTTAAGCCTGTCTAAGTTTATTAAAGATATGATGGGGGTACCCTGGTTTTTATTTCCAAAAGGAACATAACGTTTCCAGCCAAGCCCCGGTTCCTGGTACAATACATCCAGTTTAAAGTCGGTAGGGGTTAATGTACCATATCCAATAGCATACACATTCTTCATCATCAAATTCCAGATAGGAAGGGTGGGCCGCTGCGATGTTGCCTTTAATAATTTTAAGAATAATATCCGTTGCGTAGCCTGGGTGCTGTCGGGCGGCAGATCCTGCGAAAACTCACCCACCTGGAATATTTTACCGTTGTAAGAATACTGGTAAGCCACAGCAAGCACCTCATCGGTTTGCAATGGCTGGCTTAAAGAAATAAAGCCAACCTGGCGGTTAAATATGTACTGCGATGAGTCGAGTTTACGGGCAAATATCTTTTCAAAATCCTGCACCGGTTTTAACCCATAATTATTGGTTAAATTAGAAAAAACAGCCGATGCATTCCGGTTGCTGGGGTCCGAAATGATGTTTGAATATAAAGAGTTGCTGATATTAGAGGGGATGGTAGATGGCGATGTGCCGGATTCTCCGAGGTTGGTTAAACCAACCACTTCACGGGTATCGGTTGTGGTTCCGTTTTTATTAGTAACCCAAACTTCCAGCCTTAAAATTTGAACAGGTGCTGTAATAGCAGGCAATTTGCTCATTACCTTATTATAGTTCTCTTTAAAATACTGCGCCAGTAAAAAGTGCCGGTTTTCTTCATATTCGTCCGCTTTAACTTCAAATAACTGCGATGCTGTACCACCTGCCAGGTTAGCCGATTGCCGCTGCGATTTTTGGTTGGCAATAACACCTGTAATAAAGAGTTTTCCAAACTGCAGGGTTGTTTTTACGCCAAATAGCTGCTGGGCACCGGGTATTAATGTACTGCGGCTGGGGAAGGCAACATTGCCCAGTTCAAAACGTTTTACTATTTCATCATCCAGGCCGGTATAGTCCAGCTTAAGCTGGTTATCCTGCCCAAAATTGGCTAAGGTATTATAATTAATAGGGAATTTTAATTTACCGCCGATATCTGCATTCACATTTACCTGGGCATTCATGTCAAAGTCAAAGCCGCCGCTCTTCCTCGCTCTTTCGGGTAAGGTTGGGTTCTTTATATTCTGTCCCTGGTAACCGGCCGTAATGTCAACATTTCCCTGCGGGGTTATATTTATTTTACCGTTACCAAAAAGGCGGTTGAATAAATTATCATAGAGCGATAGTTTAGGTTTTACCCTTCCCCTGTTCAATACGCTCATTAAATTACTGCGTTTTTGAAAATACTCAGTTTCAGACTGTTTGCCCTTTATCTGCCAGTATTCATCAAAACTGTAGGAGGTTGTGGTACGGTAATACCTTGACCCAATTTTTTCGTAAACAATATAACGGCGGCTTACGGGATCATATACCACCGAATCCTTAATGTTTGAAGGAGTTTTCAAATCCAGTGTACGGTTCCTGTTACTTCCAAAGAAGTCGCCGCGGCGGTCCCTGATGGGATACTTCAGGCTGTCGCCGTAATTGGGAACAACAGTATCTCCCTTATTAATTTTGTTTTCGTAATGATATGGGGTGGCCTTAACAGTAGATACCTGTAATACAAACAGGGTTACCGCCAGCACAGCACAGCCAAACAGTCTTGAGTTTTGTTTTCTAATAAGCAACATCCGGTAAATCGATTAACGTAGCGTTCTTGTCAAATGGCTTTTAGGGCTTTTTTAATTAAGTCTTCTAATCCTGATACGGGTGGTTCGGCACGGATAATTTTTTGGATAGCATTTTCTGCCTGT
>JBBQLS010000169.1:0-7429 GCA_038328115.1 Chitinophagales bacterium | reverse complement strand
ATCTGGACAAAGGTGGACTTGGAAAGGAGCGCAGCATATGCTTAACCTAAGGGTAGTAAGAAAAAATAATGACTGGAATAAAATTATTGAGCTAACAAAGAAAGTTGCCGCTTAGATGCGACAATTTGAAATGCACCCATTACGGATGAGCTTCGCCAAATCTACTTATTTATGCATAGATTTGGCGAAATATAGAATGGGTGGCAAGGGGGTGGAAAATCGACCATAGGTTATAGGTATTGGAGTAACCCTTAAAAAATGTACGATTATCTGGGTTTTGTTTATAAAAAACAAGCATAATTAGGAGTTGGCTCATAACAGGTATCCGGTTTACCGCATAAACAGGAAATAAGATTCTTAAGTGGTTTTAAGAAGCCGTAGGCTTCACAGGTTAGTAGTAAAACCAAATTTCGAGGTTTTTTGGCGAGGCGTAGGTACGCAAGCGTTCATCGGTCTTTAGGGCCTGATGGCACTTAGGAAAGCCGATTTTTAATTTTCTACCAAGCTGTTGCTCTTTTCGGAGCATTTGGCTTGCTGACGGATATTTACATGTAAATAATTGTTTATCAAGCATTAAAGAGTTTTTTTTAACCGGCAAAGTCAGAATAATGGCTGGCTTTTATCTACTCCATGAACAAAACTCAAATAGTTGCAATGCCGATGAACGCCCGCCTAAACGGAAAGGGCAGGGTTTGCGACCCCGCCTGCGGACGGGGTAAGCTGCAACGATGATGCCACAGGGAATTGAAGCTGGTATCCCGAAAAAAAGCGGGACAGGTTTAAATAAAACGACAAAATAATCTTAAAATCGTTGCCGGAAACAGGCCAAAACCCCTACCTTTGCTGCCCGTTAAGAAAAAACGGATTAACAACATTTTTTAAAACAAAATCAAATCAGGGAAATGAACAACTACGAATTGATGGTGATTTTTACCCCTGTGCTTTCTGAAGAGGAGTTTAAAGCCGCTCAGAAAAAATACGCCGACCTCGTTACAGATAACGGAGGTGAGGTTTTGCACAGTAACCCGTGGGGACTAAAATCACTGGCCTACCCCATAGCCAAAAAGACTACTGGTCTTTATTGGGTAATGGAGTACAAAGCGCCAACCAGCTTCAATGAAAAGTTGAAAATTCAACTTTTACGTGACGAATCACAGATGCGTCACATGTACACTGCACTCGACAAGTACGCCGTCGATTACAATGCGAAAAAGAGAAGTGGCGGCAAATTTACTAACGAAAAAACCCCCGCTTAACTCATGGCAAAAAATGAAATAAAATATCTTACTGCCATTAAGCAGGAGAAGCGTCCGAAGAAATACTGCCGTTTCAAGAAAATGGGTATCCATTATATTGATTACAAAGACGCAGAATTTTTGAAAAAATTCATTAACGAACAAGGTAGATTATTACCACGCCGCCTTACCGGAAACTCTTTGAAGTTTCAGCGTAAAGTTGGTGATGCAGTTAAAAAAGCCCGTCAAATGGCTATTTTACCGTACGTTACTGATTTGTTGAAATAGAGGCGCCCCCTCTATCTCCCCCGAAGGGGGAGGAAATCGCAAAGATTTTTGCGACGATGGATGCTAATAAAAAAGTTCTTAAAACATAATGGTCTCATTCGAGTTCCCTCTCCTTGGGAGAGGGGTTGGGGAGAGGCCGTTTTTTCTTAACCACCCTAACCTTTAAGTAGAGAAAGTCTAGCCTCAGGCAAGATTGGGTAAAAATGCAAAAACATGCAGGTAATATTAATACAGGATGTAAACAATTTAGGTGGCGTTAATGAACTGGTAACAGTTAAAAACGGTTATGGCCGCAATTATTTAATTCCAAGTAAACAAGCTATTGAAGCCAGTCCTTCCAACATGAAAATGATGGAAGAAAAGAAAAAGCAACAGGTTAAAAAAGAAGCCAAATTACTGGCTGAATTAAATAGTGTAATTGCTGTTTTAAAAGACGGTGCTTTAAAGATTGGTGCTAAAACCGGCACAAGCGGTAAAATATTTGGTAGCGTAACTTCAGTTCAGATTGCACGTGCAATTAAAGAACAAAAAGGCTACGAAATTGATCGCCGTCGTATCACTATTATTGACGAAGTAAAAGAATTAGGCACTTTTAAAGCAAGTATTGATTTTGGTAACGGTAACGAAACTGAAGTTGAGTTTGAAGTAATTGCTGAATAATTCTTAATTACGATTTTATAGAGAGTCCCGCTTTTTGCGGGACTTTTTTTATTTACTTAACAAGTAGGTTTCTAATGCTGCAGTATCTGCACTGATCTTAGTGCTTACTTTTTCTTTTTTTATCTGCTCAGCAACTGATTCAGGAACAGGAACTGTTTCATTAATGATTGGTTCAATAACATCGTAAAACTTTACAGGATGTGCAGTTTCTAAAATTACACCTTTGCAATTCTTATTTTCAGCAAGGTATTGCTCCAGGGCATTATAAGCTACTGCTCCGTGGGGATCCAACAGGTAATTATGATTTTTATAAACTGATTTTAAAGTAGCTTTTGTTTCATCATCAGAAATGGTATAGCCGGTCACCGCATTTTTCAAACCATTTAATTGCTGCTGAAAAATTTCCATGATGCGAACAAAGTTGCTTGGGTCGCCAACATCCATTGCATTGGAAATAGTTGGCACTGCCTTTTTAGCTTGATAGTTGCCTGTGCGTAAAAAATCAGGCACCGTATCATTTATATTGCAGGCTGCAATAAAATGTTTTATCGGCAGACCGGAATGTTGTGCCAATAAGCCTGCACAGATGTTCCCAAAATTCCCGCTGGGCACAGTTATAACCGGCAGATTTGTTTTGACTTTCCATTGTTTGTATAAATAGAAATAATAAAATTGTTGTGGCAGCCAGCGGGCTACATTGATGGAGTTTGCAGAAGTGAGTTTTATTTTTTTATTCAATTCAACATCAGCAAAAACGGCTTTTACCATTTGCTGACATTCATCAAAAGTTCCGTCAACTTCCAGCGCATGAATATTATTGCCGAGTGTTGTTAATTGTTTTTCCTGCACCGAACTTACTTTGCCAGATGGATACAGAATAACAACTTCCACTCCTTCTACATTGTAAAAACCATTGGCAACGGCACCTCCGGTATCGCCGGAAGTTGCAACAAGTACCGTTATTTTTTCTTCGCTATCCCTGAGCGAAGCCGAATGGGTAGCAAAATAACCCAGGCAACGGCTCATAAACCGGGCACCAACATCTTTAAAAGCTAAAGTAGGCCCATGAAATAATTCAAGTGAAAAAATATCATCCGTAATTTTAACCAATGGAATTTCAAAATTCACGGTTTCATTTACTATTCTTTCCAGTTCGGCTTTTGGTATTGCATCACCAATATAAGGAGCGATAACTTCAAATGCAATCGCCTCGTTGGAATAGCTTTCTATGTTGTCAATCAGTTCTTTGCTTACCTGAGGAATAGTTTCGGGAAAATACAAACCTTTATCAGGTGCCTGGCCTAATACTGTTGCTGTTGCAAAATCAACAACGGGTGATTGTTTATTTAAACTATAATATTTCATTGGTCTTTTTTATTCGCTACTTAAAATTTTTACGCCTTGCGGATTAATGGTTGTTACGTAAGTCTTGTATTCAATGCCAATGACGGCATAAATATCTGCCATCACTTTTTCAACCTGCTTTGCTATAGTTTCATTTTCGCTAAGCATAAATATAGATGGGCCAGAGCCTGATATTCCTCCGCCTAAAGCACCGGCTGCTTTACTTTGCTTTTTGACTTCATCAAAACCCGGAATTAAAATACTTCTTACCGGCTCAATGATCACATCTTCCAGCGAACGCCCGATAAGCGGAATATCATTTTTTAAAATACCTGCCACCAAGCCTGCAATATTGCCCCATTGTTTGATGGCATTTTTCAACTGCACTTCTTTACGCAAAATTTGACGGGCGTCTGCAGTCTTCACTTCTATCTGCGGATGTACAACTGTTACAAATAAATCAGGGGCAGCAAGAGAAATTACATCCAAAGGAAAAACAGATCGCACTAAAGTAATGCCCCCGTAAATACAGGGTGTCACATTATCTGCATGCTTAACACCTGTAGCAAGCTTTTCGCCATTCATGGCAAACCTTACAAGGTCTTCATTACTAAAATGATTGTTGAGTAAATGATTGGCAGCAACTACTGCACCTGCAGAACCTGCTGCACTGGAACCAAGTCCGCTGCCAGGTTTTATATTTTTATGTACGGTTACATTAAAACCTATGTTCTTTCCATAATCTTCAATTAATGCCTGCAAGGCAACACCAGCTACATTTTGTTCAACGGATTCGGGTAAACCATAATCATCCGTATGTTTAATATTGATGACGGGCTCATCAATCAATTCAAGTTCCATCATATCGCAGGGATCGCTCAACGCCATCCCCAAAATATCAAAACCACAAACCAGGTTTGCTACGGTTGCCGGAACTGCTACTTTTATTTTTTTCATGATGATCAGTTTAATTTGCAGCAGCCCTGATGATATCAGCAAAAACACCCGACGCAGTTACAGCCGCACCGGCACCTGCACCTTTAACCACCAATGGTTGCTCGGGGTAACGATCTGTATAAAACAACACCACATTATCCTTGCCATACAAATGATAAAAATCGCTTTGCTCATCTACCTGTTGCAAACCTACCGCTGCTTTTCCTTTATCGTAGCTGGCTACAAACTTTAATTTTTTACCGGCAGCTTTTGCAGCATCCAATATCTTTTTAAAATGCGCTTCTTCTTTTTCCATGGCTGCGTAAAAATCATCTACCGAACCAACCATGCAACTTTCAGGCATAAAAGAATTATTGATGATATTTTCCATCTCCATCTGCTCACCTGATTCTCTTGCCAGAATCATGATCTTACGCATCACGTCTTTGCCACTCAGGTCAAGTCTTGGATCAGGTTCAGTATAACCTTCATCCTGAGCCTGCTTAACAACCGATGCAAAACTTGCAGAACCGTCGTAATTATTAAACACAAAATTTAAAGTGCCGCTAAGTACAGCCTGCAAGCGGTTTATTTTATCGCCGCTATGCAACAGATCTTTTAATGTGCCAATAATTGGTAATCCGGCACCAACATTGGTTTCAAATAAAAACTGGCTATTAAATTCGTTAGCCAGGTCTTTCAGTTTTTTGTAATAAACATAAGGTGAAGATGCTGCCACTTTGTTACAGGCTACCACGGAAATACTTTTTTGCAAAAGATCACCGTAAATAGTGGCCAGTTCATCATTGGCGGTAACATCGGCAAAAACAGAGTTGCGCAAATTTTTATTTTGTATGGTTGATACAAACGCAGCCAGGTTCATCACTTCGCCTTTTTGTATTTCCGATTGCCAGTTTCCAATATCAACTCCATCTTCATTAAAATACATTTTTTTACTATTGGCAATGCCAACTACTCTTATTTGTATTCTCAATTTATCTAATAAAAATTGCTTTTGCTGAATCAATTGATCCAGAAACTTTTGTCCCACATTCCCTAAACCGGCAATAAATAAATTTACCTGTTTGTAAGTTGTTTCAAAAAACTCTTCATGTAAAACGTTGATGGCTTTTTTAACATCGGCCGTGCCGATAACAGCAGAAATATTTCTTTCTGAAGATCCTTGTGCAATGGCACGAATACTTACACCATTACGCCCCAAAGCCGAAAACATTTTACCACTTATACCGGAATGGTTTTTCATGTTATCACCAACAATTGCAACAATTGATAGTTGCCTTTCTACAATGATTGGATCAACCTTGCCAGTTTCAATTTCGTAAGCAAAAGCATTATCAACAACTTCTTTTGCTTTTTCGCTTGCGTGTTCATCTACACCCACACATATAGAATGCTCCGAAGAACCTTGCGTAATAAGAATTACATTAATAAATGCATTGGCCAATGCTTCAAATAATCTTTTTGAAAATCCCGGTATGCCAACCATGCCACTACCTTCCAAACTTAATAACACAATGCTGTTAATGCTTGATATGCCTTGTATGCTGGTGCCGGTTGCAGTTGCTTCATTTTTTATAACCGTTCCAATTTTGTCCGGCGCAAACGTATTTTTTATCCAAATCGGTATTCCTTTTTTCATTACCGGTTGTATGGTAGGCGGATAAATAACTTTGGCGCCAAAGTGCGAAAGCTCCATGGCTTCCTGGTAAGATATCTGTGGAATATGTTTGATGTTATTTACCAATCTTGGATCAGCGGTCATCATGCCCGAAACATCAGTCCATATTTCCAAAACCGAAGCGTCAACGGCAGCTGCAATAATTGCAGCAGTGTAATCAGATCCGCCCCTGCCTAAAGTTGTGGTTACATTATTTTTATCTGCAGCAATAAACCCGGGAATGATAAATAATGAAAAAGCCGATACATCAAAGAAGGTTGATACTTTTTTATCAGTAGCTGCAAAATCAACAGTAGCAATGCCATAGTTACTATCTGTAACAATAATTTCTCTGGCATCTTTCCATTCAGTTACCAAACCAACTGCATTTAATTTGGCTGCAATAATTTGAGAAGAAAGCAATTCGCCATAACTAACAATCCTGTCTTTTGTACGTGCCGATAATTCTCTTAATAAAAAAATACCATTGCAAATATCTTCAGCCTCGTTACATATTTTTTTTACCAGACTTAAAACAGCACTTTGCTGTTGAACAGGTATAAGATCTTTTACTGCCTGCAAATGTTTAGTTTCTATTTCCTGTAAAACAGATTTATACGATTCGTCATTTGCTTCGGCCAAAGCTGCCGTTTTAAGTAACATATCTGTTATACCGCCCAAAGCAGAAACCACAACAATCGTTTTTGTCTCAGTCTTTTTATTTTTAATAATGGTTACAACTTTATTTATGTTTTCAGCATTAGCAACTGAACTTCCTCCAAATTTTAAAACCTGCATATAATGAATGATTATTGATTAATTAAAGCTTAATTTCCGTTGACCGGATCACAGCGTTTGCCCAAAGTTTAATATGGAATTATACAACCCTAACGGGTTGTGGTGGTAGCGGTTGTAATAGTAATACAAGTGCTTTCAGACGTAGCTGAACTGGCAGAATTGATATGAAATGATGATATTACCATTGAATAATTTCGAAGATAAGCAATTATTATTAATCAAAAACAAATAAAACAAGCTCTTAACTGATTGAATTTTAAGTAAATACCAATTTATATAGTATCATACAATTATTTTAACTGTTATTTGGCGATTTTATAAGGAAAAACCTATCTTTACTACGTTAATTAATGGTTTTAGTTTTTCGCTATTGACTGAAGTAGCTTTTTTGAAGTCCGATTCAGTGCATTGTAACAACTAAGTCATTATTCTTTTTTATTTATTTAAAAGTTTTTACAATGAACATTTACGTAGGAAATCTTAGTTGGTC
>JBBQLS010000168.1:0-7459 GCA_038328115.1 Chitinophagales bacterium | reverse complement strand
ACAAACTTATTATCTTTTGATGGGGCGGCGGTTTGTGCCGAAACAACAATACGTCCTTTGGATGGATGAAGCAGGATGAGCAGACTTTCCTTTGTACCCAGGCTCACTTTATCGGTAAGCAACAATTTGGAGCCCGGTTTAACAGCCGATCCATCAGCTTTTGAAACGCTGCCTTTTACAATGGTAACAAAATAACTTTCCTGTGCAAAGCAGGTTGCCATGCATAGTAAAAGCAGCGGCATTAATAAATATCTTTTCATCCTTGTTTTTCTTTTTTGTAATAATAACCGAAAATTTATGATTGCCCGCTATTTACCATAAGCCTTTTTACCTGCGCTATAAGTTGCCATTACTTTTGTTTTTAAAATGGCAGTTGCTTCACAACTCATCAGGTCAGTATTTAAAATAATAAAATCGGCAAATTTTCCTTTTTCCAAACTTCCTTTTTTTCGCTCTTCAAAACTGGCTTTTGCTGCCCAAATGGTCATGCCCCTGATAGTTTCTTCCCGGGTCAATGCGTTTTCCATCTGGTAACCACCTGCCGGAAAGCCTTTGGCATCCTGCCTTACAACCGCAGCAAAAAATGTTTTAAACGGGCTTATATCTTCCACCGGAAAATCAGTACCCAGCGGTATCCAGTTATTTTCTTTTAATAATTGCTGATAGGCATACGCACCTTTTACCCTTACCGGGCCAAGCCTGTCGGCAGCCCAGTACATATCGCTGGTGGCATGGGTGGGTTGCACAGATGGGATGATATTATTATCTCCAAAAAAATGAAAATCATTTTCATTGATAACCTGTGCATGCTCAATACGCCAGCGCAGATCGTTTTTACCCTTCAGGTATTTTGCATAAATTTTAAGGATGGTGCGGTTGCCGCTGTCGCCGATGGCATGGGTACACATCTGCCATCCCTTTGCATAAATAATACTGGCAACCGAATCAAAATGCGCCTGCGAGCTTAACAGAAACCCCGACCAGCCCGGCTTATCGCTGTATGGTTGTAATAAACAGGCTCCTCTTGAACCCAATGCACCATCGGCATATACTTTAAAGGAACCCACATTCAGGTAATCTGTTTTTATCTTCCCTCTTTTAAATGCATAATCATAATTTTCTTTGGCGTCGCTCAGCATAATGTTCATGCGCATCTTAAGTTCGCCGCTTTTTTGCAGGGCTTCAATTTTTTCTACGGTACCAAAATCCAGTCCGCAGTCATGGAGGGAAGTTAAGCCCACCGCAAAACAGTTTTCCTGCGCCAGCAGTAATGCCTTTTTTGTTTGCACAAGATCTGGTGCCGGAATTTTTACTGAAACAAGTTCCACTGCATTATCCACCAGCAAACCTGTAAGTTTACCATCTTTTACTTCAATATCTCCGCCGGTTAATTTTTCTCCTGGTTTTATGCCGGCAAGTTCCAGTGCTTTCTGGTTGGCCATTGCGGCATGTCCATCAATGCGGGTAATAATTACCGGCCTGTCAGGAAAAAGCTCATTCAGCTTTACATTATCCGGAAACTCTTTCACAGCCCAATCATTTTGATCCCAGCCACGGCCGGTTAGCCAGGCACCCGCTGGTAATGTTTTGGCAAATGCTGTGCATCTTTCAATTACTTCTTCCCAGCTTTTGGTATCAACCAGGTTTACGGTTTGCAGGCTCATGGCATAACCCACAAAATGTGCATGTGCATCATTAAAACCCGGAAACACGGCTTTACCTCCTGCATCGGTTACAGAATCCGATTCGTATTGTTTCAGTATATCATCATTGGTTCCGATGGCAATAATTTTTCCATCGTTTATTGCCATGGCTTCGGCAATTGAAAACTTATCATCAACCGTATAAATTTTTGCATGATGAATGATCAGTTCTGCCTTTTGGCGAAACTTGCAGGAAGCAGAAAGAATAACGAACAAGGAACAAGGAATAACGAATAAAAGAATGTTGAGCGGCTTGTTATTTAACATGGTTAGTATTTAGTTTTCAAAAATAGGTAAATCAATTGAGGTAGATACCAGGGCTTTAAACTTTGGCTAAGTTGTGCTTGCCTGATAATTGGGCATTTTGCAAAATCAGGGTCTAAAGCCCCCCCTCTCCATTTGGAGAGGGGTTGGGGGTGAGGTTTTCGGTCTTATCTTTACAACATGCAGTTCAACGAGATCATCAATGCCAAAATAAAAAACGATTCCGACCGTCCGCTGATGAAAAAAGACCTTTTTCCGGTGAGCGAAAGGCTGCAGAAATACCTGAATCAATACGGCCGTGATGTAAAGCTGCCTGTTGAATACAAAGACCTTTTAAATTACCGCCATACCACAGCTTTACGCAATAAAAAAGGAAAACTCACCCATTGGGAAACTGCCATTTATGACCTGAAAGAAATGGAGTTTTTAAAAGAAGGGTTGATAAAAACCTATGCTGCTTTAAAAACAGAAGGCAACCTCAGTTATATAAAACACCTGGATGTGGAGCGTATAGATTTTTGCGAATTTGGCAATAGCGTGCCCTTCCGCATCCGCATCATCAACCGGATAAACGACAATTACGATCATTATTACATCAAAGCAGAAGATGCTTCCCGTATTTACGGCCTGGAGCTGGAAGACCTATTGAGCCCAAACCGCATTAAGTTTTTATCGCACAAAGGCACTTTGGTAGAAGAACATATTGCCGGTATACCGGGAGATGTATTTCTGGAGGATTACCTGCGCCTGCCCGAAACCAACAAAATACGGATTGCCAAAGAGTTTGTAAAATTCAACGAACGTTGTTTTGCACGCCTGCTGGGCGATATGCGTAGTTATAATTTTGTGGTGGCCATTACACCCGATATAGAAGATAATCAGTACCGCCTGCGTGCCATTGATTTTGATCAGCAGAGCTACGAAGGAAGAAAAAATCTTTACCTGCCACAGTTTTACCGGGAGAATTACGAGTTTGTTGACCTGGTTTTAAAAACCCTTAGCCCCGAAGTGATTGAACAATACCAGGTAGAAGAACAGACGGCCATGGCTCACCGTGTGGTTGCCAGCCGCAAGCAATTGATGGAACTGCTGAGTATTATGATAAAGGATGAAATATCTGAATACCACAAAATAAAAATGCTGAAAGACGAACTGAACAAACATTTTGATACTAATTATTTTTCCAAATGCAGCACCATGGGTACCATTGTAAAGAGGCAGTTGAAACTGGTTTTGCAAAAATACCTGCAGCAGATTGTTGAGGGCAGATGATTTCTTTATTTACCTTTATCATCCCGCCTTCTATAAGCTTCCCAAAAAAACGGGACGGGCTGCAAAAGAAAATAAGATTTTTTCTCAGCTTCGCTGCAAAAAGGGATTGCCACGAAGGCACAAAGGCACGAAGTAGAAAAATGCTACGCATTTTCCTTTGTGTCTTCGGGGTCTTTGTGGCTAAATTCAATTTTGTAAAAAATTGTTTACCAACTTTTCAAAATACTTGTTATTAGCAGAATCCCAAAACATATAGAAAAAGCGGTTCACTGAATAAGAATAAGCGATATTTATTTTATGTACAACAACGAACAGACAAAAGCATTACAACAGCATACTTCGGAATGGCTATCAGCCGTAAAAAGCGAAAATATTTCAGAAACAGTTAAGAATCAAACAGAAGACCTGCGTAACTGTCTGCGCTTTCACGAGTACCGGTATTATGTACAGAACGATCCGCTCATCAGCGATTTTGAATACGATACCCTGTATAAGTTGCTGGAACATTTTGAGAAAGAAAATCCGGATGCGATTACTCCTGATTCGCCAACACAACGTGTGGGCAAGGGTTTGATAAAAGACTTTCCCAAAACACAGCACTTAGTTCCCATGCTTTCACTGGAGAATTCGTACAATGCTGATGACCTGCTTGACTTTGACCGCAAAGCCAGGGAGTTATCGGGATTGGAAGAAATTGAATATTGTGTTGAACCAAAGTTTGACGGTGCCAGCATTTCACTTGTTTATGAAGATGATATGTTTATAAGAGGTGTTACCCGTGGTGATGGCGAAGTAGGAGATGAAATTACGTTGAATGTAAAGCAGATCAAATCGGTTCCGTTATCTGCAAAATTCAGTAAGTATGGTATTGAGCAGATTGAGATACGTGGCGAAGTGCTGATGAATAAAAATAATTTCAAGGCATACAACGATGCATTGATTGAAGAAGGTATTCCTCCGCTTGCAAATCCACGCAATGCCGCAGCAGGTTCATTAAGAATTAAAGATACCGCTGAGGTGAGTAAAAGAAATTTAGAAGCATTTCTTTATCATGTAAGTTTTATCACAAGCCGTGAAGCGGTTGCTTCAGCAAAACCACAAACCACAAACCCCCAACCCCAAACCCATAGCGGTATGCTTGAAATGCTCTGGAACCTCGGCTTCCGTAGCCCTAAAAATGAGATGCAGATTTTTAAAGGCATTGATGGGGTAATAAAACATGTGCACGATTTTGAAAAAGTCCGGGATAACCTGGGTTATGAAATTGACGGCATGGTTATTAAGGTAAATGATCTGAATCTGCAGGAACGTTTGGGCATGACATCGCATCATCCACGCTGGGCCATTGCCTTTAAATTCAAAGCCCGTCAGGGAACCAGCAAATTATTGGCAGTTGAGTTTCAGGTGGGCCGCACCGGCGCAGTTACGCCCGTTGCCAAAATCGAACCGGTTCAGGTGGGTGGTGTAACCGTGGGTAGTATTTCTATCCACAACGAAGAGTATATCAAAGAAAAAGACCTGATGCTGGGCGATACGATTCTGATAGAAAGAAGCGGCGATGTAATTCCGCAAATAGTAAAATCTTTTCCTGAGCTAAGAAAAGGAGATGAAAAGAAAATAGATTTCCCCACCCAATGCCCTGTTTGCAAAAGTGCATTATACAAGCCTGAAGAAGATGCGGTGTGGCGTTGCGTAAATCTTACCTGCCCAGCGCAGATTGTAGAAGGCATTATACATTTTGTAAGTAAAGATGCCATGGACATCCGAAGCTTTGGCGAAGCCAATGTGCGTAAGTTTTATGAGATGGGATTACTGAACTCTATACCCGATATTTACAATTTACGATATGATGAAATTGGCAAGCTGGATGGCTTTGGCGAAAAGTCAATTACCAAACTACAGCAGGCCATTGAAGATTCTAAAAAGCAATCCTTAAACCGCATCATTTATGCACTGGGCATCCGTTATGTAGGCGAAACAACAGCAAAAACACTTGCCAATGCTGCAGATCATCTTTTAGATTTTGTAAATTTTTCAGAAGAGCAATTAATGCAACTGGAAGATGTGGGTGTAAAAGTTGCCAAAACTGTTTATACCTTTTTTCATAATGAAAACAATATTTATTTGCTACAGCAACTTGAAGAATTGGGGCTGCAATTAAAAAATGAAAAGAAGGGAGTTGTAACCGATGGCAATCTCTCCGGGCTAACATTTTTATTTACCGGCACCCTCGCTCAGTTAAAAAGAAGCGATGCCGAGGCATTGGTAGAAAACAATGGCGGAAAGATACTCGGTGCGGTAAGCAGTAAGTTAAATTACTTGGTTGCAGGCGAAAATGCCGGCAGTAAACTGGAAAAAGCAAAAAAAATACCTGCTATTCATGTAATTAGTGAAGAAGAATTTATAAAAATGCTACCTGTTAGTAAATAATTATATTATATTTGTCAGCAACCTCTCCAACTAATAAACATAAATTGACCATTATGTTTATTTACTTAATTAAATCTTACGATTATGATTAAAAAAAACGCTGGCGAAGTTTGGAAACAAATTTTATTTACCGGCCATAAGCAGCTTCGAAAAAAATACGCTATTTCATCTCAAGGCAGGGCTGCCAGTTATACCGACAATGTATTAAAAGATGGTAAACTGTTGAATGGTTCGCTCACATCAGGCTACAAAACATTAAACCTGCATGTTGAGGGTAGCAATGGCACCATTTATATTCACCGGGAAGTGGCGAAGCTTTTTTGCAAAAAGCCCTCGCCGAAGTACAAATATGTAATTCATGTAAATCACAAGAAAAAAGACAACGGATATAAAAACCTGAAGTGGGCAACATTAGAAACTGTAAGCTCTCACCAGCAAAACAGTCCCGAAAAGATAGCTTACAAAAAGCGCCAGGCAAACCGTACGGTAGGCCTAAAACTGAATGCCACACAGGTTAAAAAAATAAAAGACATCATTAATAATCCAAAGAGAAAATTAACCTACAAACAACTGGCCGCAAAATATAAAGTAAGCGAAATGACATTATACCGCATTAAAAGCGGTGAAAATTGGGGACGTATCAAGTAATTGAGAAATTGAACATTCAGTAAAAGGAATCTGTTAACCATACAGGTTCCTTTTTAATTTTACTATTTTCGTTTTTAAAAAATCCACAACTATTATGCTTCAGGCAACAACCTTAAAATTTCTGAAAGATTTAAAGAAGAATAACAATAAACCCTGGTTTGATGAACACAGACCAAAATATGAAACAGCCAAGACAGATTTTTATGCTCTGGTTGAAAAACTGATTCCGGCTATAGCAAAATTTGATGCACCTATTGGGCTGCTTGCAGTAAAACAATGTGTGTTCAGGATAAACCGCGATGTTAGATTCAGTAAAAACAAAGCCCCCTACAAAAGCAATATGGCCTGTTATTTTAACCAGGCCGGTAAAAACGGCCTTGGCGCAGGTTATTACCTGCATATTGAACCGGGTAAAAGCTTTGCGGCAGGAGGTATCTGGGTGCCCGAAGCACCGGTGCTGGCAGGCATACGTCAGGAAATAGACTATAATTTTTCTGACTGGAAAAAAATAATTGAAAACAAAAAATTTAAACAGGTTTTTACAGAAGGATTAAGAAGTAACGAAACGTTGGTAAGGCCACCTAAAGGCTACGATGAAAACAATCCTGCTATTGAATTTTTAAAAATGAAAAGCTTTATTGTAAGCAGGCCTTTTGCAGATACAGATTTACAGCATAAAAATTTTGTGCAGGAGGTTGCAAACACTTTTAAGAATATGAAGCCCTTGATTGATTTTTTAAATACAGCATTGCATTGATTTTCCACAGTACTACTTTCTTAAAAAAAGACGGCCAGAGATAAAAATCTCCGGCCTTGCTTACCTCTGAAACCACAAGAAAAAATTTATAGCAAAAGCTTAATAACTAGTTTAATTAATCAACATATTTTAATTGAAAACATCCCTTAACGATATTTCAAAACGGATTTTTAATAATATTGGAGAGTTCAGATAACTAAGCAGGCTGTAAAAATACTATTTTTTTAATATTTACATAATTTATTTCACTATCATCCGAACTTTTTTTGAAATAGCCGGTTTGACTCTATGAAAGTATTGATTTTACTGGGTTCCATCATAAATTTATAAGAATAAAAGTGGCTTATTAAAAGCTAAAAGATTTCTGCCGATTTGGCTTACTTGG
>JBBQLS010000167.1:0-7483 GCA_038328115.1 Chitinophagales bacterium | reverse complement strand
TGGAGATACCAGCGTGATTATTTTTATGACAGAAATATGCATGGAAGAGACTGGCAGGAAGTATGGGACCAATATGCACCGCTGATGCCTTATATCAGGCATCGTACAGATCTTACTTACCTGCTTGATCAACTGGGAGGTGAAGTTTCAGTAGGGCATAGCTTTGTTTTTGGTGGAGATTTTCCTGCATTGGATACATCACGTGTTGGTGTGCTGGGGGCCGATCTTATTGCAACTGATGGCAGGTGGAAGATCAACAGGATCTACACCGCCGAAAGCTGGAACCCCGGTTTGACAGCCCCTCTATCGCAACCCAATCTTAAAATAGAGCAAGGCAATTATATTTTGGCTGTTAATGGCAATTTATTAACAGCATTGGATGATCCATATCAATTTTTAAATGGTACTGCTGATGTGCAGACAGTTTTACTCGTAAATAATAAACCCGCCACCGAAGGTGCCTGGACGGTTATTGTAAAGCCTGTACAAAATGAAAGTGCATTGCGCCAGCGTGCCTGGGTAGAAGACAATCGCAGAAAAGTAGATGAATTATCAAAAGGTAAATTAGGATATGTGTGGGTGCCCAATACCGGCGGCCCGGGATTTACAAGTTTTAACCGCTACTATTTTTCGCAGCAGGATAAACAGGGAGCTGTTATAGATGAAAGATTTAATGGTGGTGGTTTACTTGATGATTATATGGTTGATCTGATGGTTCGCCGTTTGCGTGCAGCGCTTACCAACGAAGTGCCCGATGGAAAACCGCTCCGTTTACCAGCCGGCATACTAGGCCCTAAAGTTTTATTGATTAACGAAATGGCTGGCTCCGGTGGTGATTTCTTTCCGTGGATATTCCGCCAGCAAAAAGTTGGTCCGCTAATCGGCACACGTACCTGGGGAGGATTGGTGAAGTCGTCAAGGCATTACTCATTTGTAGATGGTGGTGCAATGACAGCGCCTGATAATGCCGTGTTTGACCCGATAAACAATAAATGGGTTGCAGAAAATATGGGTGTTGCGCCAGACATAGAACAAAAGATATCTGCCATTGCAGTATCAAAAGGAAACGATCTGCAACTTGAAAAAGCAGTGGAAGAAACATTGAAACTTTTGGAAAAAGAACCATTTCCTTCAATAAAAAAACCTCCTTATTCTACCCCTGCTAAAAATAATCAGTATTAATCTCTTGCATTAAAACAAAAGAGAAAGCTTTACCGATAAAGCTTTTTCCTTTGTTTATTTTTTATTGTATGTACCGCCATTAGCGCAAGCTGTTCCTTACCCCAAACATTAATCATCAAACGTAAAAGATTATGGGATCGCTTGTTACCTGTATTAGTTCTATCCGTCTCACAAACGAACTGATGCCCTGCCGATGCCGTCTGGTCTTTGACAAAAAAAACATACATTTACCCGGTATAAATAATTTGATTGAATGCGTGTAATATTCTTATACGTTTTTATTTTAGTTTCAGCCGGAAGCTTTGCACAACTGTCCAAAAAAAAAGATGCTGCTCTAAAAGACAGTGCTCAAAGCGAATGGCTGAGGGCTTTACTATCTGCCGGAAGGTTGCTATCGCCATGTAAACCTTATTCCATAAATATCCAAACCGATACCATTGCAAAAGATGAGATGCTGAAGTTTGAATTAAGGGGAGGCCAGTCCTGGAAGGATGTGACAGGAACAAGTACATTTCGTTCTGAAATAGATACAAAAGACAAACCGGCAATGAGGTCGGTAAAATGGTAACGCTTTAATCTTTTACTCCCCGGCGATTTTCCCATTGAAGATAACCGTTTGGTGCTGGCTCAATGGCATGGAGCAGATAAATGGTGGCTTGGCGAGCCCAGCAGGGATCCGGTACTTTCTTTCCGGTATATAGGCGGCCAGTTTAGTATTAAACTGGTGCATAGCACTGAGCGGATCGTAAAAGATCCTGAGGCTGTTTCTTCTGAAAAAATATTTAAAACAAGATCATTTAAAACAGGCACCTGGAATGGTTTTGTGATTGAGGCAAAATGGAGTTATGAAAACGATGGCTATCTTAATATCTGGTGGAACAGTAAACAGGTTGTACAATACAAAGGCCCCGTTGGTTACAATGATGATACCGGTCCTCATTTTCAATTTGGCATCTACAGGGACAATACAGACAAGACAAATATTTCATTTATGAAAAACATACTAACCGGGAACCATGCATCAGACGTTGGCTTTATAGTTGATAGGGTAACCGGCATTAAGAATTAGATTTTAGTATCCATAAAATTCTGCTCCCGTATGTTTTGGTTTAACCGGCACCAAAATACCGCTACCACATAAAACAACCAACCTTATATTTTTAACCCGGATTTTGCAGTTGAAATCGTAGCGAGGGTTTCAAATACAAAACAGATAAGGGTTTCAGGTTATTTTTTGGATGAAAGAATAGTGAACTATTTTGAATTCAAAAAATGTTCTGAAAGGCTTAGCTGTGAAGGATTTGGAAGCCACAGAAGATTTCAACTGCAAAATCTGGGTTTATAAGTGGCACCGTTTTTTGGGTACTGGCATTAAGGCAGATCATACAGGTATTTACAACCCTGTTTACCCACATGACTTACCAATTGCCCAAAAAACTGAACAAGGTTTTTTATTACTCCTAACCTGCACCAGGTTCATCATCATTACCAGCAGCCATGTACCGATAGTAATTATGGTAATGTGCTCAGTATCTGGGACCGACTATTCGGCACTTTTAAACCATTACCCGAAGAGGGGATCATTTATGGCGTAGATACCTATATGCACAAAAAACACAACGCACGCTTTTTAGCTCTTATTAAAATACCTTTTGGCAAATACAGGAAAAGTAACAACAGTTTCAACAAACTTTAGTAAATACGGAGGTTATCAGTTTTTTATTTTTTTCAAGCCCTATATATCCGATTGTTTTTTGTATATACATGTAATCATATCTCTTTTTTGGTCAGCCTCATTTCAATATCCTGAATTTGAGCAGTAGTTTTTTCTGTTGAATAAGTGTGCGCCAGTCAATAAATAACAGTGCCCCCATCAGCAACAGAAAAAGTACCAGGCTGGCAATGGATTTCCAGGACGAAAGATCAGCCACCAGGGCATTAAAATTATCTGAAACGTATTTACCCAGGTGCAGGGCCAGGGTATCGCTGGTAAACTTACCGATAAAGAAAGCCGGGATAATATAGATGGCCCTTATCCTGCCCATGCCGGCTGCTAGAAACAGCGGAGTTGTAGGCAGCGGTAATAAAGAATAAGCAAGTACAAATAGCTGTCCTTTCCATTTATGTGATTTCATTTTATCGCCCAAAAACTGAATATCCTGATTTTTTGAAAGCTTCAGATATTTATCGGCAATAAGTGGTATATATAAAGTAAGGGTATACCTGCCTGCAATGGAACCCACCACACCAACAATGATAACCCACCAGATGTTGAGCTGAAAAGTAACCTGCAGGTAAGTCATAATGGTAAAGGCCGGAAAAAAAGGGAACGGCACCACATCAAACAAAAAAGCACCCACAAAAACCAACATATACTGCCAAAACATACCCGTTGTTTTTTTTAAAATAAGCGGAATAAAAAAAACGGGAGAAAGTGGTTTACTTACTAAACAGCCATCGGCTCTGTTAAGCACTGCCCAGCTTTTGCACAAAAGTACTGCATTGGCAATAGGTTTTAGTAAATACAGAAAAAGTAACAAAAGTTTCAATAAATTTTAATAACAAAGCAGGTTGTTTGTTTGCAGAGGCAGCGTATCTGTGTTCGTTTTATTGGGGAGTCTGTGTAATTGTAAAAACCTGCTGTAGTCCCATTTATGCTTTGTTTATTGTTTAGAAATGCGATGAACGTACCAGTGTGCCACGCAAGTAAATATAAATTCGGGTACAATAGCCCGGTATTATAAAATACAATCAGCATATACCTTGAAGAGGGTATCTCACCCGAACTAAATAAACATATCTTTAGCGCAATTAATGAAATTACATGAAACAGCTACTTTTTTTTGCCTGCCTTTTTTTTAGTGCCGTACTAAATGCTCAATCACCACAACTGATAGTGCCTGCCGGCCATGGCGACCAGGTATATCTTATAAAATATTCTGCAGATGGAAAATATCTTTTTTCGGTGGGTACCGGCGCAAAGGGAGTAAAGGTGTGGGATACCAAAACGGGCAATTTGCTCAAAAATCTGGCTGTTGAGAATTTCCCTACCTGCATGCAGGTTAGCAGCGATAGCAAAACATTGATCGTTGGCACTAAATACGGGATCTATTTTTTTGAATTCCCTTCCTTTAAATTACTGCGGAAGTTAAATCATGGGGCAGAAGATGCGGTAGTGGGTAGCAATGCGCTTTATGCATTATCCTCGGGAACCGTTTATACTGTTGATTTGAAAACATTTTCTGAAAAACAATTATTTTATCCGGGTTCTTCAGAATTGATCAGCCTTTCACCAAATGGAGAAGACCTGTTTGTTGTATCCACTTTTTCTACATCAGTTTTTAATATTTCATCCGGAAAAATCATCAGGGACATTCAGAATGAGTCAGGTGCAGCAATTATTGGGTATACACCAGCCGGCAATATTTTCAGTTTCAATACTTCTACAAACAGGAAGGGCGACTGGGTTGGCGTCCCTGCCCTTAGTATTCCCGAAACAGGAAAGTCTTTATTGAATTTTAATTTTAAAGTACCTGGTTCTGCCAGATTGCAATCTTTAAAAAACCAGGTAGTATATGGTAGCAATAACCAGGTATGTGTGGCTGGCTATAGCACAATTATTACTGCCGATTACCGTACAGGTAAAAAATCAGGTGAAATAAAAATACCTGATGGAGATATCATTGCATTAGCTGCTTACGACAATATGGTAGTGGCTGGAGATAAATTTAAAGGTACCCTGAAGCAATATGATATTACTACTGGTAACTTAATAAGAACCTACGGTGAAGATGTGATTTCGCCCGTGGTTTGGGAAACCGCCACCAATGCCAATGGCCTGGTAATGGACGGCATTTTTGATTCGCCCTGTGGATATTTTAATAGCAATGCCAATGGAAAAATAACGGCCGCATCTTTCCAAAACAAGGAAAATGAGTTGATGAGTATGGTGGGTATATCAGCAGATGCAACCATTACTGCAACTTATAATCAAAAAGAAATACAGTTGTATAATGCACCTGCATTTGATATGCCTTACCTAAAGTTTAGTATTCCTGATAAACAGGTGGCGGTATTGGGTATTTCGCCTGATAATAAAAAACTGGTGGTGGCCTATAAAAATTACATCGATGTATATGACTTGCTTACCGGTACTTTACTAAAAGAAATTCCGATTAGCGTATCTGGAAATAAACTTGTAAAAGAAGAATATCTCAATGAGACTAATAATATTTGTTCTTTCTCTGATGACAGCCGTTTTGTAGCTGTTAAAGCTGATGATATGGCTGTGTATGATTTGCAGCAATACCAATCTTCAGGCGCTTTCTATACCTATTCCCGGGTGGATATTGAAGCATTGAGACTCTCTGCTGATGGCAAGAAATTATATTATATAAAAGGTAAAACATACAATGAAGGACTCAAATGGTGTGAATACGATGTAAACGGGTCTAAGCCAGTAACCGAAACAGCACTTAATTTTAGTCTTAAAAAATTACAGGTAAGTGACGATGATGTGCAAAAAGTGAATGCCGCTATTTCCCCCGATTTAAACCTGATAGCTTATGTAAGCAATGATGAAATAGGCATTTATAACCGCAAGACGTCTAATAATAACACTTTTTTAAAAGGCCATGAGTCCTACGTGCGCCAGGTGCGCTGGCTGGCTAACGGCATGTTGGTTTCTTCAGGCAATGATAATACCATCCGTTTCTGGGATGCAGTAAAAGGTGTTGAACTCGCAAAACTTGTTATGTTTAAAAATGGCGGATGGGTGATTGTTACACCCGGTGGCCAGTTTGATGCATCGGAGGATGCCATGAAAAAACTCTATTATGTACAGGGAGTAACCACCATATCGCTTGATAATCTTTATGAAAAATTTTACGCACCCAACCTGCTTGCAAGAATTTTAGCAAAGGATGCAGTGCCTGCTCCCGATGTGGATGTAAATATACTGGCAGCGGCTCCTAAAGTGAAGATGGTATTTGATATTGCCCGTAATTTAGTGGTGGCAGATGATGTGCCAAAGCTGGACTGGACAAACGAAACCATTTCCATAAAAGTAAATGCTGAGTGTACTGAAAATGCTATTGACGAAATCCGTTTATACCTTAATGGTAAATTAATAGATGGCACCGGCAGGAATCTGGTAGTGGAAGATGAAGGTAAAAAAACGTTAAGCAAAACATTCGTTATTACGCTTGCGCCGGGTATCAATAGTTTTAAAGCTATTGCATTTAATAAGCAACGCACCGAAAGCAAGCCTGATGAAACAGATGTAAATTATATTCCGGCAAAAAATGTGGTCATTCCTGTAGTAAATAATCCTACACTGCACCTGCTGGTTATCGGCATTAACAATTATAAAAATCCAAAGTACAATCTGAATTATGCAAAAGCCGATGCAACATCTTTTAAAGAACAGATGGAGCAAAACGGCGGCGGTCTATTTAGTAAAACAAAGCTGTATTTTATTACGGATGCAGAAGCGATGAAAGTGAATATTGAAAACACGTTCAATAAAATTATATCCGAAGCAAAACCACAGGATATTTTTATTTTTTATTATGCAGGTCATGGTGTAATGACAACCGAAGCCAGCAAAGAATTTTACATTGTTCCCTACGATGTAACACAACTCTATGGTGCCGAAGATGCATTGGCTCAAAAGGGAATTTCTGCAAAAGAGCTGCAGGAATTCTCTAAAAAAATACCTGCACAAAAACAGTTGTATATACTGGATGCCTGCCAGAGCGCAGGTGCACTGGATGCTGTGGCTATGAGAGGTGCAGCTGAGGAAAAAGCCATTGCACAGTTGGCAAGAAGCACGGGTACACATTGGTTAACGGCAAGTGGCAGCGAGCAGTTTGCAACAGAATTTTCTCAACTTGGCCATGGCGTTTTTACGTATGCGTTGCTGCAGGGTTTAGCTGGTGGCGCTGCTAATGGCGATAAACAAATTACCATCAACGAATTAAAAGCATATTTAGAAATACAGGTACCGGAGCTTTCGCAGAAATACAAAGGGACCGCACAATACCCGGCCAGCTATGGACTGGGCAACGATTTTCCGGTGGAGATTGTGAAGTGATGAATGGAGGCAAGTGAAAGAAAAGAATTTGCCAGGTTTGTCATCAAGCCGGATTGAATATCTTTGCAAAAATTTATTTTATGGCTTTTCAATTTAAAATACAAATAAAGGATATAGTAAACCCGCCGGTATGGAGAAGGGTATTAGTGCCAGAGCAGTTTACATTTTTGCGGATGCATAAATTAATACAGGCGGCATTTGGCTGGG
>JBBQLS010000166.1:0-7529 GCA_038328115.1 Chitinophagales bacterium | reverse complement strand
TATTGGCTTAGGCTTTTGAACTTCTGTTGGTTCTTGAACTGACGACATTAAAGGCAAATCAATTGTTTGATTACCTGGCTTAGTTTTATTAAAGATGTTTTTAAAAAAGTTCATTTGGAATACTGTTTCTGTTAAAATTGCCACCAACGTTTGTATTTGAGCAACTCTTGTACAATTTTCTATTGATTTTCAATTTAAGCTTGTACAAAAATTATTGCGCCAATGCAATGTATAAAAATAATTGATTTGATTAGTAATTAATACGCTTCGATAAAAGCTCAATAAAGATATACTGTAAAAGAGTGCGACGCCAATGAAGCTAAATAGTATTACAAATGCCGGGCTCAAAAAAATAAAAACATCTTTTCAGTTTATCGTTTCTCGACTTCGCTCGAAACTGTCAGTACGCATTCTTCGACTTCGCTCAGAATCTTCCTACAATTTTTAAATTAACCAACCTGGGCGTTAACCGGTTGGGGAGGGCATACACATTGCCGGCAAAATCTTTAATGAGCTGAAAGGAGATGGTATTGCGGCGGTCAATTAAATTAAATACTTCAAAGCTGGCCCATATATTTTCGAAACTGCGGAAGGGACTATGGCTGCGGCGCTGGCTTTTTTCGCTGAGCAGTTGTGCGCTGAAACCTGCATCCACCCGTATATACGGCTCAATGATGAGTGCATTGCGGTACCTGGTGCTGTTGGGAATATTATAACTCATGTTGCTGCCGTACAACATGTTTAAATGAAACTTAAAATTTTTGTTGGTGGTAAGATAATCTTCCAGATACAAACCGGCAGTTATTAAACGGTCGGTAGGGCGGCGCACATAACCTATATCGTTTTTTATGCTGTCAACTGCCACCTGGTCGGTGCTGTGTGAGTTGATAATTTCTCCGGCTGCATTTTTATACTGGTAATAAAAATCGTTGTCTAAATTTTCTTTGGTTTGCATAATGCCAATGCTGAACCAACTCTCGGCATCTTTTACCAGCTCGCCAAAAATTCTGGCTTCAACACCAGTTGCATAGGCTTTGGCATTGTTGTTACCGGCATAGCGGATCTTTACATTGTCAATATCATACACATCTACACTGGTCATGCTTTTGTAATAAGCTTCGGTAGTAATGCGGAAAGGGCGGCTGCCAAGGCCTTTAAAATTATAATCCATGCCGGCAACCACCTGGTAACTTTTTTGTGCCTTTACATCGGTATTTAATGTACCGTCGTATCTGCGCAGCTCACGGTAAAACGGTGGTTGGTCGTAAACGCCTGCAGCCAGTTTTAAAACCACATCTTTTTTCCAGTTGGGTTTAATGCTAAACTGCATGCGTGGGCTTATTAAAAATTCTTTGTTAAGCGAATTGTAGTTGTAACGCACACCGGCCTGCAGTGTAATATTGTTATTATTTTTGCCAAGGCGCATATTATCCTGCAAATAACCGCTATACTTTTGTATGGTAAGGTCGGCAGTTGAATTGATACTGTGAAACAAATTCAGTTGCGAAGGATTGTAAGGCAGAGAATAACCAGCGCTATCCTGGTATTCCCATTCGGTAAGTTTGTCTTTAATATAGGTTTGCTCAATGCTGTTGCCAAATTGTATGGCATGTATACCGGTTGTGTAACTGCCTTTCAGGCTTGCATTGTACACATTTATGTTCAACTCGTTGCGGCCATAATTTTGGTAATAACCGGCGCCAAGCGGGTTTACAATTTGTCCATAGGTGCTGCTGGTATTATCAAAATCGCGGTCGCCAAAAAGATAGGCGCCGGCAATATCGAAGTTTTCGTTTTCTTTATTTTGAAAACGGCTTATCATCCACTTTAGTCTTAATTTTTTATTGGGCGTGTGTACCAGGCTTAGGCCAATCAAATTTGTTTTGTAACCATCTCTTTCCTGTCCTTCAAAAGCAACATCCAAACCCAGATTAGCGGTAAACAAAGGAGAGAAGACAGAAGTTGTTTTTTGTACCGATTCAGGAAACAAA
Source organism: Chitinophagales bacterium (assembly GCA_038328115.1). GTDB lineage: Bacteria > Bacteroidota > Bacteroidia > Chitinophagales > Chitinophagaceae > Ferruginibacter. The sequence continues at coordinate 5,538 of JBBQLS010000166.1, read as the reverse complement.
GTGAATTTGGTAACGGAGTAGGTGCCTAAAAATTCAAGTTGTAATTTATTGCTGATCTTGTAGGTAACAAATGCCTGCATATCGGATGAAGAGGGAATATAAGAGCCCACCGTTTCCTGGCTTTTTAATAAATTTTTGTTGCTGCGGTTGCGTATGCCAACCAGGTAAGATATTTTTCCTTTTTTAGCAGCACCTTCGAGGTGCAAACCCTGCTCCAGCAAACTAACATAGGCAGAACCGGCAAAGCTTGTTGGATTTTTATATTGAATATCCAGCACGCTGCTCATCTTATCGCCGTATTTTGCCTGGAACCCGCCGGTATAAAAATTTACATTTTTTGCCAGCTCCGGATTGATGAAACTGAGGCCTTCCTGCTGGCCGCTTCGTACTAAATATGGGCGAAAAATTTCGAAGTCGTTGATGTAAATTAAGTTCTCGTCGTAATTGCCACCACGGACGCTGTATTGCGACGTGAGTTCGTTATTGCTGCCTACCAACGTTTTTATAAGCGACTCAATACCACCCGTGGTGCTGGGTATAGTAATGGCGTTCTTAGGGTTTATTTTTACCAAACCGGTTTCGGTGCGTTCTTTTTCGGTACTGATTTCCACAGTCTGCAAAGTCTGACTGCCTCTTTCCATTTGTATGGTTATCTTTTCTTCTTCTCCATCACTCAGGTAAAAATTCTTTTGTGTTTCGTTGTAACCGGTGCAGGTAATTACCAGGGCAAAAGCCTTGCCAGCCGGTACTTTAATGCGAAAATAGCCGGTATCATTGGTTGTAAGCCCGGTTTGTTTTCCTAAGATTACCACCGACACCTTCGATATCGGCTTATCATTTTCATCAACAACCCTGCCGCTGATCCACGCGGATTTGGTTTGTGAAAAAACAGTAACAGTAAGCAGCAATAATAATGCGGTAAAGGCGGTTCTCATTATATGAAGATAAATATTTTAAGTGTTTTACAATGTCCTAAATTTACGGCACCAAAAAATCAATAAAGTGATCAGAAAAATTTTTACGGTAATTGCTGTTTCGGTTGTTATTTTTTCATGTAATAATGAAAGCTCGAAAAACAAAACTGTAAAGGAAGACAAGGTTTCAGGAGATACTAAATCTGAAAAAAAGCCGGAGCTTGTTTATTTAGATACAGCCGAAAGCATATCCAATATCCTTTGCCAGGATTGGGTTTTAGAAGGCGATGTTGATGGATTGGAAGGCATGGAAGAAAATTCAAAATTTGAAATACCGTACCGCAGTTTTTATTTTTCTACCAAGGGTACGTTTGTAAAAAATCCCAGGAATACGTTTGATTATGGTACCTGGACTTATGACGATGCGGCTAAAACCATCACGCTTAATAACAGCATTGATAAGTCAAAGGATGTTTACAAAATTGCAAAAATTGCTTATGATGAATTAACCCTGGTGAATGTTGGAGTGAACAGCGCCACCAATTTAAAATTTATTGCTCCGGGTAAAAGGTTTAAAAATGCAAATGACGAACCATATTGCCTGGAGAATAACCGCTGGCGCATAAGACCAACCAGCAAAGAATCTGACTCAGCTATTCACCAGCGGTTGAAGGAGAATCTTTATTTTTTCATTTTATTTTATAAAAGTGCTTTGGCCAAAGAAGATAAGACCGTTTCTTTCTGGGGATTGCCGAGTTGTTTTAAATGGTATGGCGGTGCCATTTTTATAAAAAAGAAAGAGGAGCTTAAAGAAAACTGGATCAATTGTTTTTATAATGAAGAGCAGGCTATGCAGGCATACAAACTTGCAGATAAATTATTAAGCCAGCATTACAACTGGCCCAAAGGAGAGCAAAATTGGTTGAAGTTAAACCTGGCGGTGGTGGAACTGATGTATAAAAAACTGGATGAAATAAGATGATCCATCATCATTGCAACCTTGTTGTGATAATACCTTTAATCTATTCGGAATAGTTTTTTGTAAACCTTTATTTTTGCGGCGTGAAAACGATCCTCTTCATATTTAGTATTTACCTGTTGTTGCTGCCAGTCATAGCCTGTGCCGGAACAGTCACTTGCAGCGATATACCGGAGCGTACTGTTTCACAAGCAACCAATCATGCTCATCAGGAAGATAAAGAAGATGGATGTGGCAGTTTTTGCACCTGTTCCTGCTGCGTACATATTGTTTCTGTAAATTTTCATTCATCGGTAATCAGTATAGAGAAGCCGTTATCCGAAAGTACAGCGCTTTCTTTTTATCATAATATTTCACTTCCTTCCAACTACTTTGGAAATATATGGCAGCCGCCAAAGATGGGTTAGTTTATAGAACAGAAACTAATCATCTTATCTTAAAATATTTTTAATGCAAAAAATAATAATGTTGCTTTTGGCAACAGTGCTTGTGTATAATGCAGGCGCACAAAACGGTTTTACGGCAATTATAAAAGACAGCAAAACACTTGAGCCTTTAAGCGGTGCAACAGTGGTTGTAAATAATACACAAAAAGGTATTGCTGCAGATGGTACTGCAACTGTAGAACTGAGCAATATCCCAAATGGTAAACAAAGCATTTCATTCAGCTTTGCCGGTTATGAAACAGTGACGAGGGAATTTATTTTTCCATTGGCGGATAAAAATACCGTCATTATTCTTTTATCTGCCGTTGAGGAAGACATGGATGAGGTGCTTGTGCAAAGCACCCGCACCAGCCGAAGCATTGCCAATACACCCACCCGTGTTGAAACCATTGATGGCGAAGAACTGCAAGAAAAAAATAACATGCGGCCTGCTAATGTCTCGATGCTTTTACATGAAAGTACCGGGTTATTGGTGCAGCAAACATCGGCCACCAGCAGCAATGCCAGCATACGTGTGCAGGGCCTTGATGGAAAATTTACCCAGCTTTTAAAAGATGGTTATCCCAATTTCGGCAATTTTGCCAGCGGGTTGAGCATTCTTGAAATTCCGCCGCTTGATCTGAAACAGGTGGAAGTTATCAAAGGCCCAGCATCTACTTTGTATGGTGGTGGTGCTATTGCGGGTGTGGTAAATTTTATTTCTAAAACTCCCAAAGAAAAACTGGAATCTGAGCTTATGTTTAACCAATCGCATATTGGCCAAACAAATATTGGTGGCTATATTTCTCAAAAGAAGGGAAAATTTGGATTTACTTTTTTAGGACTTGCAAATTTTCAGAAAGCTTACGATGTTGATACCGATGATTTTTCGGAGTTGCCAAAAAGCAACAATTTCACCGTTAATCCCAGGTTGTTTTTTTATCCTGCAGAATCGTTAAGCATTATGATTGGTAACAGTTACACCCAAGGTTCAAATACCGGTGGAGATATGGTTGTTATAAAAGGAAATGCAAATGCAGCCCATACTTATTTTGAAAAGAATAAAACGACAAGAAATACTACTACACTTGAAATTGACAAGAAGTTTAAAAAAGTAAACGTTCTGAAACTTAAGCAAAGCCTTAGTTTTTTTGACAGGAAGATAAATATACCCGGTTACAATTTTGGGGGCGTAAACACAAATAGTTTCACTGATTTGTCGCTATTAGTTGTAAAACAAAAGCATACCATAATTGGCGGTGCCAGCATTGTGTTTGATAAATTCAGGCAGGATAGTAGTGCTGTTTTAAATACCCAGACTTTTACCGCTGGTATTTATTTGCAGGATACCTGGGATATAAATGACAGGATAAAATTAGAGAGTGGTTTACGGATAGATAATGCGAATTTTAAGAACAGCAACTTTAACAAAAATCAAACTTTTATTTTACCAAGAATTTCGGCACTGTTTAAAATTTCGAACAAAATAAGTTCACGGATTGGTGCTGGTTTAGGATATAAAACACCAACATCTTTTACGGAAGAAACAGAGCGGTTGCAATACCAAAACCTGCAGGCCTTGAATAATGTGGAAGCGGAAAAAAGTGTTGGCGGTACTGCCGACATCAATTACAAAACAAAGATAGCCGGTAATCTTTCTTTCAGTATTAATCAACTATTTTTTTATACTGCCATTAATAAGCCACTTGTGTTAAGTATGGATGCATTTGGAAATTATTCTTTTTCAAATGCATTAAAAGCCATTACCAGCAGTGGTTTTGAAACTAACCTGAAATTTATTTACAAAGAAGATCTGAAATTATTTGTGGGTTATACCTATACTTATGCAAAGGCAGGCTACCTGGCCGGAAACCAGTTTTTGCGTTTGCTGCCAAAAGATAAACTGAACCTTACGCTGATGTACGAGAAAGAAGATAATTTTAAACTGGGTCTGGAAGGTTATCTTACCGGCAACCAATATTTAAATACAGGAAGCAGAACGCCGTCTTTTTGGGAGTTTGGCTTTATGGCACAAAAAACATTTAAGAAAATATCCCTGTTTATAAATTTTGAAAATTTTACCGACCAGCGGCAAAGCAAATACAAAACAGTTGTAAATCCTCCGCACAGCAATCCTTCGTTTGATGATATCTGGAATCATACAGAAGGGTTTGTGGTGAATGGGGGGGTGAAGGTTAAGTTTTAAAAGAAAATTCAAAAATCAAAAGGATATATCATTTTTTTACTTTTGATTTTTGATTTTTTACTTATAAATTTTTTAATGCAGCAATCATAGCAGCCGGATCGGCGGCTTTAAACACGGTGCTGCCTGCTACCAGTACATCTGCGCCGGCATTAATAATTGATTTTGCATTTTCCAGGGTTACGCCACCATCCACTTCTATCTTAACCTGCAATGAGCGTTCATCAATCATTTCACGCAGTTGTTTTATTTTTAGCAACGTGTGGGGAATAAATGATTGTCCGCCAAAACCGGGGTTTACGCTCATCATGCAAACCATGTCAATATCTGCCAATATATCTTTTAAAGCTTCTACGGGTGTATGCGGATTGATTGCTACACCAGCCTGCATTCCCAAACTTTTTATCTGCTGAATATTGCGGTGTAAATGCGGGCAGGCTTCAATATGCACAGTCAAAATATCAGCACCGGCTTTTTTAAAAGCTTCTGCATAGTTACCAGGTTCTTCAATCATTAAATGTACATCGCATATTTTGGTTGTTGCTTTTCTAAAAACTTCCACAAGCATAGGCCCGAAACTGATGTTTGGCACAAAACGGCCATCCATAATATCCAGGTGATACCAGTCTGCAACGCTTTCATTGAGCATTTTACATTCGGCCTCTAAATTTAAAAAATTGGAAGCGAGGAGGGAAGGGGCGATGATAGGCATTGAGATATGAGTTATGAGTTATGAGTTATGAGTTATGAGTTTCACAGTACAAAGTTAATTCATAATTTATGACTCATAATTTATTTTGCTCCTAACCTTGTTAACGCATCGCTGGCTTCAATATAATCGGGCGCATATAACAATGCCGTTTTATATTCCTCAATGGCATCATTGGGCTTATTCATTTTTTCCAGGCATCGGCCAAGCCAATAGTAGCCTTCATCAAAATTATTCTGCAGGGTAACAGCCTTATCTAAAACGGTTACGGCATCTTCATATTTTCCCATATCGTAGAGGGCAATTCC
>JBBQLS010000165.1:0-7535 GCA_038328115.1 Chitinophagales bacterium | reverse complement strand
GAGCCTGGCCACAATTATAAAAATCAATGAATAAACAACCAAGCCAACCAATAGCTTGTAAAAATAAAACAGGTTGCTTTGTTGTAAGGTATAAAACAAAATCAGCGCAACAGGAATATTAATTAAAACCATAACCCCGGTGTATTTCAGCAATTGACCATACTCGATAAATTTAAAGTATTTTTTACATAGAAAAAACATGGTTAAAAAATTTACAGTATTCATCAGAATTACTGCGTAAGGATATCCGTAAGCACCATAATATTTTGAAAACAACCAGATAAAAATAATAAGCAGGCCACTCATTACTATTTGATATGCAAAGGCCTGTTTCATAAACAGCGCTGCCATAAACAGCCGGCTTACCATGGCATTTACACCGATACTGAAAATTGTTACTGATAGCAACTGCAGAAACTTTGCCGACTCTGTCACTGCATCCTGCGTAAAACTGCCCCTGTTATAAAACAGTTCAACAATTGGCTGAGCAAAAACAAACATAAAGCAACCCATGGGCACCAGTATAAAAACCATCAGTTTTGAAGTATGTAAAAAGGTTTCATTCATACCGGCATAATCTTTTCGGGAAACTTCTTCATTTAATTTTATTCCGTTTACGTTGGCAAATTGCGATGTAACCAGGGTGTTAGGTATATCAGCAATATTTTTTCCATAGTTCATTACACTGATAATGCCGCTTCCAAAACCACTTAGCAGGTACAGCGGAAACATACTGCTGGCAACGGTTGTGATCTGCCCAAGCTCGGCATAAAATATATTGTTCCAGATGGATTTGCGTATTACTGGTTTTTTAAAAATAAATTTCCAGCCGGTAACCTGGTGCAGTATATAAATCTGTATCAGCAGGTTTACAGCATAAGATATCAATCCTCCGATTATAACACTCAACACATCGTACTTCGCTCTTAATAAAAAAATACAAATAATAACCACGCAGCTTTTAACGCTGCTGATAACCATGGGCAGACTGAAATATTTTAAAGAAGTTAGAATATTATTAAAATAATTGGTAAGTACATTAAAAATAAAAAAGAGAGAGCCCGTCCAAAAATAATTGCGGTAGGTAATGATGTCTACTTCTGCAAATTTTGAAATAAGCCCGAAAACAGTCGTGCCAAAAAAGTACATGATTATTGTAAATACCACACCAATAATAAAATAGATCATCAAAAAATAATTCAGAAAATCCATCGCTTTCCCTTCCCCTTCCTTTTCACGCAGCCGCATAGATTCCGGAATAAGCACAGCAGTATCAATACTGTTGATAAACCCCGAAAAAAGGATCATGGTTGCAAAAACAAAAAAGTAGATATCGGTTTTTATATCGCTGCCAAAATACCGGGCAATAATGATGGTTAACAGAAAAAGAATTCCCTTGGAGATGATGTTAAATAAAACAGAAAGCGCCATGCCTCTTTTATACGATTCAGCCTTTATTAATCCCAAAAAATTCATTAGCAAGAAATATTTAACAATGATATTTTCAATTTCCTTCGGAAATATTTTTTGCCACTGAGGCACGGAAGCACTGAAAAAATAAAAGTCCTTTCTGTGTTTCATTCCCTCTGTAGCCAATCGTTTTTGCCGCAGGCAAAATATTAATTCCCTTCGGGATTTTTTATGGTACCACTGAAACACGGAAGCACTGAAATACAATTGTATTTTTCTGTGCTTCCGTGCCTCTGTGGCAATATTTTTTTGCCGCAGGCAAAATATCTTCTTCAAAAATAGTGGTTCAAAGTCAAAATCAATTCTGCTGCAAACATTTACTCCTTTACCTTTGCCGCCTATGCATTACGCTTCAATTGAAAACCTCGTTAAATCGTTTGGGATAAGAACCCTTTTTAAGAATATTTCCTTTTATGTGGAGGAAGGTGATAAAATTGCACTGGTTGCCCGTAATGGCAGTGGTAAATCTACCTTATTAAAAATTATTGCCGGGCTGGATACTGCCGACAGCGGTACGATCTGGGTACATAAGGATATAAAAGTAATTATGCTTCAGCAGGATACTGCCTTTGAAGAGAACAAAAGCATTTGGGATAATGTGCTGAAAATGGACAACCCCGTTGTAAAGGTTGTGAAGGAATATGAAATGTGCCTGGAACAGGAGGAAGAGAATATTGAAAAACTTACCGACCTGATGGCCAAAGTTGATGAGTTGAATGCCTGGAATTTTGAAAGTGAACTGAAACAGATACTGGGCAAACTTAACCTGCATCATTTAAATGAACCGGTTAAAAACCTGAGTGGTGGCCAGCGCAAAAGAGTGGCACTTGCACAGTCATTAATTGAAGCGCAACTGCACGAAGGCAAATGCCTGTTGATACTGGATGAGCCTACCAACCACTTAGACGTACAAATGATCGAGTGGCTGGAAGATTATTTATCAGCACAAAAAATAACGTTGCTTTGCGTAACGCATGACCGTTATTTTCTGGATGCGGTTTGTAATGAGATACTGGAAATGGACGACGAAAAGATTTATGTGTACAAAGGCGATTATGATTATTTTTTAGAACAAAAAAGTTTACGGCAGGAAGTACAGGCCAGTGAGTTGCAAAAAGATAAAAATATTTTTAGAAAAGAGCTGGAGTGGATGCGCAAGCAACCCAAGGCCCGTACCAGCAAATCAAAATCGAGGCAGGATGCTTTTGCAGATATTGAAGACAGGGTAAGCCAGAAGAAAGAAGAAACTGATGTTAGTTTGCAGGTAAAGATGACCAGGCTTGGCGGCAAAGTGCTGGAGATGAAAAAAATTTACAAGAACTATGGCGATAAAGTTATTTTGAAAGGTTTTGACTACACTTTTAAAAAAGGGGAACGCATTGGCATTGTTGGTAAGAACGGAATTGGAAAATCTACCTTTTTAAAAATTGCATTGCAGCAGGAAAAGCCCGACAGTGGCAAGGTTAACCATGGTGATACGGTTGTGTTTGGCAATTTTAACCAGGAAGGCCTTCAATACAAAGAAGACAAACGTGCCATTGAATACGTGAAAGATTTTGCCGAGTTTTTTCCCTTGGCAGATGGCGGCAAAATATCTGCCACACAGTTTATGGAAAAATTCGGCTTCGCATCTGAGCAGCAATATACACCATTAAGCAAATTAAGCGGTGGCGAAAAAAGAAGATTGCATTTACTGAGCATTCTTTTCCTCAACCCAAATTTTTTAATTTTAGATGAGCCTACAAACGATCTTGATCTGCAGACATTGAGAACGCTGGAAGAATTTTTACTCGACTTTCCCGGCTGCATATTAATTGTAAGTCACGACCGGTATTTTATGGACCGTATGGTTGATCACCTTTTTGCTTTTGAAGGCGATGGCGTGATCAAAGATTTTCCGGGTAACTATACTTTGTACCGTGAACATAAACTGGCCGAAGAAAAAAATCCGGCTTCTGTAAAACCTCTCCCGGAAATAAAGGCCGAACAACCAACCACGAACAACCAACCACGTCCTGCCAAACCTTCCTTCAAAGAAAAATTTGAATTCGAACAACTCGAAAAAGAAATCCCTGCACTGCAAAAAGAAAAAACAGATCTCGAAGAAAAGATGAATGCCGGCAGTATGGATTATGATGCCCTGCAAAAAGCTGCCCAACGCATCAGCACTATTGTACAATTACTGGATGAAAAAGAAATGCGCTGGCTTGAGCTAAGTGAGCGGATTTAATAGCCAAGAGCTGAAAGAGGAAATAAGGAAAAGAGGTATGCTATATAAAAATGATTTTGTAGATTTGGTAAAACAGATTTTATGAGCAAAGAAAATCTTAAAAAAGAACTCCACAAGCTTATAGACGATACTGAAGATGAAGAACTATTGAGTATAGTTAAAGAAGATATTATTGCCTATCAAACAAAAACCAACAAAAATTTTGACGACCTCTCCGATTTAACGCCGGAAGAAAGGGCTGATCTGGAAGAATCTATCAACGAGGATCCCGAAAAAGATACCATAACACAAGATGAATTTAATGCTCATATTGAAACATGGAAACAAAGATTGTTATCTACAAGAAACGGTTCCTGAAAAAATTAGATGCATTACTTCTGTATCTTGAAAAAAATTGGGACTATAAGTCAGGGTTGCATTTTATTGCTAAGCTTCAAAAGAAAATAGAACTAATACAAAACCACCCTGAAATCGGCTCTCTTACTTTTTATAAAAATGTAAGAGCAATTCATATAACCAGGCAAAATAAAATTTATTACAGAATTTCAAAGAATAGTATCCAAATAATAAACATGATTGATACACGGCGCAGCCCTTTAAAGAACCCCTTTCAATAAATCTATATGAACAAACGTTTTTACTCCCTCGATGTTTTTCGTGGTGCCACTGTGGCGCTCATGATATTGGTTAACAACCCCGGCACCTGGGCACACATGTATGCACCGCTCGATCACGCAAGCTGGCATGGTGTTACACCTACCGATCTGGTATTTCCGTTTTTTTTATTTGCCGTAGGCAATGCCATGGCTTTTGTAATGCCCAAGTTAGATGCAGCCGGCGAAGGCGCATTCTGGAAAAAAGTATTAAAACGCTCATTGCTTATTTTTGGTATTGGCATGTTTTTAAACTGGTTTCCTTTTATTAAATACAACGATGCCGGTAATATAGTTGCAAAGCCATTTGAAACCGTACGAATTTTTGGCGTGCTGCAGCGCATTGCCGTAAGTTATTTTTTTGCAGCCATCATTGTACATTATTTTAAAGTGCGTGGTTCATTTGTGGTGGGCATGTTTATTTTACTGGGCTATTGGTTTTTATGTGTGGCCGCAAACCCCTCCGATCCATTTAGTTTAAGCGGTTGGTTTGGCACCAACATAGATAAAGCCCTGCTGGGCGAAAAACACATGTACCATGGCGAGGGCGTAGCTTTTGACCCCGAAGGATTGATGAATAGTTTTGCAGCCATTGTGCAGGTTATATTAGGTTACCTGGTTGGCAATTATATTTTACAGAAAGGTAAAACCGCCGAAATGCTGAATGCTTTATTTGTAGCAGGTTGCGTGCTGGTGTTTGCAGGCTTTTGCTGGGATATGGTTTTTCCGCTCAACAAAAAAATATGGACAAGCAGTTACACCATTTACACAACCGGCCTTGCGATGCTTATTTTATCCATGATGATTTACCTGCTGGATTTTAAAAATACCAAAGGCATCTGGAGCAGGTTCTTTGATGTGTTTGGTAAAAATGCACTCTTCATTTTTGCCATGAGCGCCCTTATACCAAGGTCACTCGCCCTCATCCGCATACACAATGGTTTAGCCGCCGATGGCAAACCCAAATACCTGAACCCCTTAGGTTGGTTTTACGAAACGCTTTGCAAGCCTATCTTTCCCGGCGACCCACGCATTGGCTCTTTAATATATGCGCTTTGCTTTATTTGCATGATGTGGTTTTTTGCCTGGCTATTGGATAAGAAGAAGATTTATATAAAAGTGTAATTTTTTTTGAGCCCGGCATTGGATCATTGTGGAACTGTGGTGGCGTCGCACTCTTGTACAGTGTATCATTATTGATCGTTGGAATTTTGCACAAGCGTTTCGTATATTTATGAGTTAGCTGCAAGTTTACATTGGCATCTGTTTTTTAAATAACTTTCTTACGTATTTTAGATTAGAGTATTTATTAAGTAACTTATACTATGTTTATGAGTATGAAAAATATTATCATTTCGATTATGTTGCTTTTTTCAAATGCTGCATTTTCGCAACGAAATAGTGGTATACTTCCTTATAATGATAAAACTCAAAAAGTTGAATGGTCTGGTACAATAGTAAAAAATGGCCAATCAAAATCCGAACTTTATAGTAAAATTGCTACTTGGGGAATTTCTAAAGCCCAAGAAGTAATTGCCAATGATAAAGAAAATGGAATACTTAAAATTAAGTTAGTAATGACTTTTAAATTTCATAGTAGTGATTTCAATATGTTATATTCGGCTACATTAATAAGTTACGATGATAGCCTTAAGTATACTATGACAGATTGTATATTACTCAAGGATTTTATTGGAATTAAAAAAATACGGTCCTTTGAATTAATTAATCCAAAGGACAAAGATTTTATAAGACCGTTTCATGAAATAGTTGATAAAATGAATAAGCTATTGTTAGAGTTGCAGGATTTATAATCTTCGCCGCTGTTGGCATTACGTAAGCCCACCTTCGCCGCTGTTGCGCCTCTGGCCAACAACATCAATGAAGTTTTTGCAGCAAACTTTCTTCCTGCCAGCTTGGATAATTTCAACTGTTCGAGAGATTTTATACATCATACTTTCCTATCGTTCCTACGGAACTTAAATACAACAGCCTTTGTTTTCTACCAACCTTTCGCTCCTAACGGAGCTAAAAGCAGGTGCATATTTAATGCCGTAGGCATGTAAGCCTGGTAGAATAACATTTGAGATGTTTGCCAAAAGCCCCATCGGGGCGACAGAATTCCGTGAAATTTTCGCAGCAAACGTTACCAGTCATCACTTGCTTATTTGCACAAGTGCCTTGCTTACTTCGACAACCGGCAGTTTACAGCTTTTATCCCTGCATACATAAATGGTAGTTTGTCCGGCTATAAATTTATTTTCAAGTAAAGCCAGTTTAGATTCTTCCTTCCCTCCAAGCAAAATAACATTGGGTAAATAATGTTCATCAAACTGTTGCCGTTTGTTTTTAAAATCATCACCAACAATCGCAACTTCATATAAAGGAGCGGCAAACAAAGCCTGTACCATTCCCCAATTGGCATAAAAATAAGTGTTGCGTTGCACATCAGCTTCTACATTTACCAGCATTTGTTTTGCCTTGCTTATGAAGTCATCATTGTATAAAAAATGTCCCAGTAAAAACAAATTCTTCGCCATTTCACTATTAGAAGATGGAATTACGTTATCGGATAATTCCATTTTTCGTGAAATAAGATTTGAATATTGATTGTGCGTGTAAAAAAACATTTTTGATTTCGGGTCGAAAAAATGTTCCAGTACATAAGCTGTAATTGTATTGGCTTCAGTCAGCCACTTTTCATCAAAAGTTGCCTGGTATAAATCAATAAATGCAGCAATGGTAAAAGCATAATCATCAAGCAACCCATTGATTGAAGACTTGCCGTTTTTATAATTGCGTGTCATTTCTCCATTGGCTGCAATGGCATTTTTCAACAAAAAATCAGCATTTATTATTGCTGCCCTTAAAAATGATTCCTCACCAAAAGCACGCCAGGCATCTGTATAGCCCGATATCATCAAAGCATTCCAACTGCTCAATATTTTATCATCAAGGCCTGGCTTTATACGGGCGTTTCTGATTTTCATCAATTTTATTTTGGCTGCATCAATCTTATTTTTCAATTCGGCTGCAGTAATATTAAATTGCTTTGCAACCGCCTCATCGGTTTCATTCCTTAGTAAAATACTGTTGCCATGTTCCCAGTTTCCACCAGCGGTAATATGGTAATATGCAGAAAAAACTGCCGCATCATTGCCCAACTCCTTTTCTATTTCAGT
>JBBQLS010000164.1:0-7553 GCA_038328115.1 Chitinophagales bacterium | reverse complement strand
GCTTTATCCACAAACGGCGATCGAAAATCATTCACAAATTGAAGAGCGCCGTTTAGTGGATAAAGCGGTCGAAAACGAAAAGATGATTAACTTAGAAAACTCTAAACCTAAACGGCACTAAAATAAGGGGAGCCTACAATTCGTAACGAAGCTGTTTCCATAAAATTTTTATGAGAGGTGTTAAATAAAATGAAAATTAAGAATGTGAATTTATTTAATAAACATTGAGTCAAAGTTTTGTCTGATTATTAAAAAGTGGTCATTTTTTTAATAATTTATCAATTATTGTTTTTAATTCAGGGTCGTTAGGTTGTGGAGCATGAGAATTGATAATTCGCCCGGTCTTATCTATAATAATGTAGTGAGGTACCCATAAAATTTTAAAATAAACAGATATTAGTCCAGCGAAAGCTTTAGGTTCTGAAAGATGCAAACCATCGAAATTATGCAGGTTAATAGATTTTTTCCATTTATCAATATCTGTATCTACTGAAATAGAAACAAATTGAATTGGGTAAGACTTATATTCTTCTATCATCTTTTTTTGCATGGGAACATTGGCTAAACAAGGTCCACACCAACTGGCCCAAAAATCAAGAACTAAATATTTACCTTTAAAAATCTCAAAATTAATTTTTTTACCGGAGGTATCGTTTAAACTAAAATCGTAAATTGATTTTATGTTATTTAATCTTTTATCAAATTTTAAATCAAACAAAGGATTTGATTTTCTAAACGCTTTATCATTAGTTAGTGGATAAATAATACCGAGAAGTTTTTTCCCAAGGCTACTTTTTTTAACATTCGCCGCCAAAGAAGAATAATACATCTGTAAAGAATCAATCGGAAGTTTGCGATTTTGTTTTAATAAAAGATAACCGCTTAAATATGAACCTGAATGTTTTTTTATATAATCTAAATCTCTGGTTCTCAATTTTTCATTAATTGAATTTCCTTGTTTCGATAAGTCGCTTATTAAGTCCTTCAATGTAAAGTCATCATTTTTTTTTGAAAGAAGGTATAACGAATCTATACTTTTTTGAATTGCATTTTTTGAAAAAAGTAAAAACGATTTTTGCTTATCCCAATTTTCTTTTTCCTTTTGTGAGTTACTTCCATCCATTATTGTAGTTGGTTCGTTGGTCTCTTTAAATGTGATGAATATTTTTTTAGGTTCTAATAAAAACCGAATAACACTGCGGTCATCAAAATTTCGATTTTTTATATTTGTCCACAAAAGTGCTTCACACGCTCTGTTTACTGTTCCTGAGAAAACAAATTTGCCCTTTTCTAATGTTGCCGTGTCATATTGGGTCTTATTTTCATAATCTTCATACCATAAAACAACTGTGCCAGTATCACGATTTAGTATTTCTCCTTCAATATTAAACTTGTTACTGGTATTATAGGATTGAGAGAAACCATTAAGCAATAAAGTAAAATGGAAAAGGCACAATAAAAAGATTACTCGCATTCTGTCATCATTTAATTAAATAACCTATTTACCCTTCACATGTATAGTTCAGGCATCGACTTGTGAACCATAAATAAAAACCCGGCGTTAAAACCGGGCGTTAAAATATATCGAAGCATTTTTTAATTGAAAACTGAAACTTTCACATCCGCCATCGCCCTTAATGCAACTGCAATTCCATTAGCATCAATGCCAATCTCATCGTACAATTGTTTAGGTGTACCATGCTCTACCAACCTATCTGGTATACCCATTATTTTAACATCGGCTTTGTAACCATGTTCGTTCATGAATTCAAGAATGGCAGAACCAAATCCACCGACAACTGTTCCATCTTCAATGGTAATTATTTTATTGTATCTGGCAAATACTTCATGCAGCATTTCTTCATCCAAAGGTTTTACAAAACGCATATCGTAATGTGCCGGGTTAATACCTTCAGCCTTTACATCCCGTATTGCAGATGCAGCAAAATTACCCACATGCCCCAAAGATAAAATAGCAATATCCTTTCCGTCTTTTAATTTTCTACCGGTACCAATTTTAATCTCGGTCATTTCGGTTCTCCACTCAGGCATAACGCCTTCGCCCCTTGGGTAACGTATAACAAATGGCAATTCGTTCGAATCCAGTTGAGCCGTGTACATCAGGTTGCGCAGTTCGGCCTCGTTCATGGGTGCACTGATGATCATGTTAGGTATGCAGCGCATGTAGGCAATATCATAACAGCCGTGGTGCGTTGGTCCATCTTCGCCAACAAGCCCGGCCCTGTCTAAACAAAATATTACGGGTAGTTTTTGTATGGCCACATCGTGTATTACCATATCATAAGCCCGCTGCATAAAAGAAGAATAGATGTTACAGAACACTTTCATGCCCTGCGTTGCCATACCGGCACTTAACGTAACCGCATGCTGCTCACAAATGCCCACATCAAATGCACGGTCAGGCATTTTTTCCATCATGAATTTTAAGGACGATCCGCTTGGCATGGCCGGCGTTATACCGAATATTTTTTCATTTTTTTCTGCCAGCTCAATAATGGTATGTCCAAAAACATCCTGGTATTTTGGTGGCTGTGGGATATCGAATTTTTTCTTTTGTATCTCTCCGGTTACTTTATCAAACAAGCCGGGTGCATGCCATTTGGTTTGGTCCAATTCGGCCAGGCCGTATCCTTTTCCTTTTACTGTTTTTATGTGCAGAATTTTAGGGCCAGGAATATCTTTCAGATCTTTCAACGTATCAACGAGCTTGGTAATATTGTGGCCGTCTATCGGGCCAAAATAACGCAGTTTTAACGCTTCAAATAAGTTGCTGCTCTTGCTCACCATTCCTTTCAAACTGGCTTCCAGTTTACTGGCCATACCCTGACTGAAATTTTTTCCAACGGGTAATTTGCCGAGTGCTTTCCACACATTATCACGCAGATCGTTGTAAGTATGAGAAGTAGTAATATCGGTTAAGTATTCTTTTAAAGCTCCCACATTCGGGTCAATGCTCATGCAATTATCATTCAGAATGATCAGTACATTGCTTTTTTCAATGCCCGCATGGTTCATCGCTTCAAAAGCAAGGCCGGCCGTCATAGCACCATCGCCAATAATGGCTACATGCTGGCGGTCATTTTCGCCTTTATAATGCGAAGCCATCGCCATACCCAACGCCGCAGATATAGAGGTTGAAGAATGGCCTACACCAAAAGTATCGTACTCACTTTCGCTACGCTTAGGAAAGCCGCTCAGCCCATTGTATTTTCTGTTTGTAGGAAAATTATCCCGGCGGCCGGTAAGTATTTTGTGGCCATAAGCCTGGTGACCTACGTCCCAAACCAACTGATCGTAGGGTGTATTGAAAACATAATGCAATGCAACGCTTAATTCCACAACGCCCAAACTGGCTCCAAAATGCCCGCCATACACACTCACGACATCAATAATATACTGGCGCAGTTCATCACAAACCTGGTGTAATTGTTCCCGGTTCAGCTTTTTTAAGTCGTCGGGACTGTTGATTTCTTTAAGTAAAGTTCCTGCTTTAATTTCCATTTTAAATTTTTGCAACGGTAAAGGTACTGCTTTAGGTGATTTTATAGAAGAGTTTAACAAGTTTTATTACCTAAAGTTCAATACTAACCTCACTATCCCACATATTTCATCATATTTAAAATTAAATCTGCATCCGGGGAGTTCTTTAAGTAAGCTTCGCTTTCCGATAATTTACAAACACCGGGATAATCACCTTTTGTATGCAATTCATGTATCACCTGAAAATGAAGATGCGGCGGCCAGTTGCCATTTTCGGCTGGTGGTCCAAAATGGCCAACTACTTCTCCACGGGTTATGTATTGCCCTTCCTGATGACTGGCCAAATCTGCCAGGCTTAAATGTCCATACAAAGTATAAAATGCAACGGCATCAAGCTGGTGCAATAAAATAATGGTGGCACCGTAATCTCCAAAATTATCATTGAAGGCAAAACTATGCACTCTTCCACCTAACGCAGCATAAACGCGTGTTCCCATTGGCCCCCAGATATCAATACCCAGGTGCAGCGAACGGACTTCTTCACCGGCAAAAAGATCGCTTCTTCTGTAAAGTGTGCGGTTTTCGTTATAGCCGCCAATACCATAAGTTGCATCATTAGCTTTTAAAGTGCGGTCAATATAGTCGCTAAACAGGTTTGTATCTGCAATTTCAGATGCGCCCAGTACTTTATTGTTTTTCGTAAAATTGAAATGAAATAACTTTTCGGTTGCGGGATTAAAATCTACCACGGGGTGAAAATCAGCCCTATACTTTATCAATGCATTTTCCAGTTCGTTTATCATAATGCTAAGGTAGCATTATCCTTAGTTTATTTAGAGTCACAAGTTTACAGCACTACATTAATCATCTTATTCTTTACAAAGATGATTTTTTTAGGAGCATTGCCTTCCAGCCATTTTTGTACTATTTCATTTTGCAGCACCAGTTCTTCTACCTCTTTTTGATCTATATCTAAAGCAAGTGTAAGATTGGTACGCAATTTACCATTAATAGAAACTGGATATTCTTTACTGCTTTCCACCAGTAAGGCTGCATTGAATTCCGGGTATTCAGCATCTAAAATACTGCCGCTGTTGCCCAATTGGCTCCACAACTCTTCGGCAATATGCGGTGCATAGGGCGTAAGTAAAATGAGCAGTTTTTCAAGCACTTCTTTTTTATTGCACTTCATATCTGCCAGTTCATTTACGCAGATCATAAATGTACTTACGGCGGTATTAAAACTGAAACGCCCGGTATCTTCTTCAATTTTTTTAATGGTGCGATGCAATACTTTTAATTCTGCATCGGTTGCCTTTTCTTCGTTCCAAACCTTGCCCTTTAAATCATCGTTGAAGAGTCTCCACAGTTTTCTTAAAAAGCGATGTACCCCTTCAATACCTTTTGTATCCCAGGGTTTGCTGGCTTCTACCGGGCCAAGGAACATTTCATACATGCGGAAAGTATCGGCGCCGTATTTTTCGCAAAGTTCATCCGGGTTAACGGTGTTGTATTTTGATTTGGACATTTTTTCTGTTTCAACACCGCAGAAGTATTTGTCATCTTCTAAAATGAATTCAGCATTGGCATATTCTCCATTTTTAAATTTTTTAAATTCAGCAATTTTTAATTCAACCCCATCAACAATATTTACGTCTACATGCATCGGATCAACTTCTACTTTTAAATCAACCAAGCCAGTTCTTTGACTTTCCTCCTCTGTAATTGAGCCATTAATTCGATTTGGAGAAATAAAAATATTTCTACCTCTTACTCTATAAACAAACCTACTGCTCCCCTGTATCATGCCCTGATTTAGCAACTTCTTAAACGGCTCATCATAACCAATCAATCCTAAGTCAAACAAAACTTTCGTCCACATACGGCTATACAATAAATGCCCAACAGCATGCTCGGTACCGCCAATGTACAGGTCAACCTGGTTCCAGTAATCGCTGGCTTTACGGTCGCAAAATTCATTTGCATTGTTGGGGTCCATGTAGCGTAAAAAATACCAACTGCTGCCGGCATAACCGGGCATGGTGCTGGTTTCACGGCGGCCCTTTTGTAGGATCACGCCTTGCGGCGTATTCGTGTTGAACACGCCGCAAGGCGTGTTCCTACCAACGTCAACCCAATCTTTAATATTCGCCAGCGGCCCTTCTCCTTCCGGTCCAGGCCCGTATGTATCTACATGCGGCAATTCCAAAGGAAGCTCTTCCGCATCCAAAGGAATGGCAATACCGTCGCTCCATACAATCGGGAAAGGTTCGCCCCAATAGCGCTGGCGGCTGAAACCTGCATCACGCATACGGTAATTCACTTTGCGTTTGCCAATACCCAGTTCTTCCATTTTATTTACCGCAATGCCAATGGCATCTTTCATCAGCAGGCTATTTAAAAAACCACTGTTTTCTAAAATGGCTTCTTTGGTTGGATTTGCTTCTTCACCGGTATAATGACTACCAATAATATTGGTAATGGCGATATTAAAATGTTGTGCAAATTTAAAATCCCTTTCATCGCCGCAAGGCACAGCCATAATAGCACCGGTGCCATAACCTGCCAGCACATATTCACTTATCCAAACAGGAATTTCTTTTCCATCAAACGGATTAATGGCATAGGCACCGGTAAAGCAACCGGTAATTTTTTTCTCTGCCATGCGGTCCACATCGCTGCGGCTTTTTACATACGCCACATATTCATCCACCGCAGCAGCCTGCTCTGCAGATTTTATTTCATTCACCAGGTCGTGCTCAGGAGCAACCACCACAAAGTCAACTCCAAAAATAGTCTCGGGCCTGGTGGTGTAAACCGTGAGTGGTGAGTGGTGAGTAGTGAGTTCTGTACTCACGCCTGACGATTCACGCTTCACGACTTTAAACGTTACCTCCGCTCCTTCACTCTTGCCAATCCAGTTCCTTTGCATTTCTTTCATGCTGTCACTGAAGTCAACGGTTTCCAGGCCTGCCAGCAACCTGTCGGCATAAGCGGTAATACGCAAATACCATTGACGCATTTTCTTTTTCACCACCGGGTGACCACCACGTTCGCTTACACCATTCACCACTTCATCGTTTGCCAGCACGGTTCCCAAAGCCTCACACCAGTTTACTTCGCCGTATTTACTAAATGCCAGGCGGCGATTCATCAAAACATCTTCCTGCTCTTTTTTGGTAAAAGCATTCCATTGTTCTCTGGTAAAATTTTTGTTTCCCTGCGTTTCGTATTTTGTAATAAGGTCTTCAATAGGCCTTGCCTTTTGTTGTGTGTTGCAGAAATAACTGTTGTACAATTTTAAAAATATCCACTGCGTCCATTTGTAATATTGCGGGTCGCTGGTGCGTACTTCCCGTTCCCAATCGTAACAAAAACCAATTTTATCAAGCTGCGCTTTAAAAGTAGCTATGTTTTTTTCGGTAGTGGTTGCCGGGTGCTGGCCTGTTTCCAAAGCATATTGCTCGGCCGGTAAACCAAAACTATCAAAGCCCATCGGGTGCAAAACATTAAAGCCCTTTAATCTTTTGTAACGGCTAAAAATATCGCTGGCAATGTACCCCAGCGGATGCCCCACATGCAAACCGGCACCGCTTGGGTATGGAAACATATCCAGTACATAATACTTCGGCTTAGGAGAATCATTATATACTTTATATACTTTTCCCTTTTTCCATTGCTCCTGCCATTTCTGTTCAATCTCGTTAAACTTGTATTCCATTTTTTGTTCTGCCTTTGGCGTAATTTTTATTTTGTTATCAGCAATATTTCTTTGTTCATCTTCACAGGCGTCGCACTCTGTACTTTATATCTTTACTGAACTCTTTTATGTTCTTTTCAATCCCTCAATTGTGAAAGAAAAGTTATTTACCTGCCATTCGCAGCACATCCTTTCCATTTATAAAAATAAATACGGCAGGCAATCGTTTTGAAGTGGGCAAAAATACGGCAAAGCAGCTAAAAACCTTTATTTTTGCCCGGCAATCAGGAACATGCCTTGTGGCATTTTCCTGATTACAAAAAGAACACGCCAGAGGTGTGTTCCTACAAAC
>JBBQLS010000163.1:0-7571 GCA_038328115.1 Chitinophagales bacterium | reverse complement strand
CCGGTTATTTTTTCTCCGTTCTTGTAGGCCGTTATTTTTCCGGCAGCATCAAATGTCAGCATACAGCCATAAAATCTGGCGGTTTCATTATTATTTGCTTCGGTATATAAATTTATTTTCCAGGCACCTTTGGTTACCCGTGGTGTGGCAGATATGGCAGTGGTGATTTTATTAATTCCGGTGCAGGCTGCAAAATACAATATCACAGAACATTTAAGAACGACTAATAGTGTGGTCTTTTTCATATTAGGGATATTGGTATATCTATAACAGAAAAGACGCAATAATATTGTGTAGAAAAGCTTTAAAATCAGAACCGTGTCTCAAAATAAACCGGTAACATGGCCCTCCAGGTTGGCCAGTCATGTTTCCATTCTTCGCCCCAAACATCCAGTTCGTAATTTATTCCTTTGCTGTAAAGTAATCCTGCAAAGGCTTTGCTTGCATTTGGGTCTTCGTAGGCACCGCTGCCTGTTAAAATATGCAGGTGGCGGCTTTTGCGTATCTGTTCCAACTGATTATGATCTTCAAGATTACGGATATAATGCATAGGACTGTTGAAATAAACCTGGTCGTCAAAATAACCATCGGTGTATTCGGTAAGATCGTATACACCGCTCATGGCAATAACACCGTTGATAAGGTCGGGGCGTTTTAAAAACAGGTTCATGCTGTGCAGTGCTCCAAAAGAAGCGCCGCAGGTAATGATCTCTGTTTCGTTAGATGTGCTGTGTTTTATAAAAGGAATTACTTCGTTAAAAACATATTCGTTAAACTGGTTCTGGCGAATGGCTTTGTGGGAACCTTCCATTTCTTTATTCAGCCAGCTTTCGTTGTTTATGCTGTTTATGGAGAACACTTTTATCTTTCCACCGTTAATATAGGGCGCTAAGGTTTCCATCATCTGAAAACGCTCGTACTCCAGGTAATCGGCCGCAGCCGTAGGTACAAATAAAATGGCTGTACCGTAATTGCCATATGTAACAATGGGCATTTCTTTTTGCAGGGCCGGGCTAAACCAACTGTTTAATTCTTTCTTCATAAAAGCAAATCTAATTAATAAATTTTATTTTGAAAATTACAAAACCCCTTCCTTTATCTCTGTCCATAATTCCCTATAGCAACTAGCGGCATAACTGCTGTTGGCAAACTCCATAATAGGTGCTTTGTGTACGCCCATTTTTTCTACATCGCTTAAATACGGAATGTAGTTCTGGAAAAAGCGTTTGTCTTTATAAAGCTCTTCCATTATTTCGTTGTGCAGGTTCTTACGCAGGTCGGTCATAGTAAAAAAGCACATCATCTTTTTAATATCCAGGTCTTTTTCTTTAAAATAATCTTTAACCATATTGTAGGTGCGGATGGATAGCGTGGTAGGTATAACCGGCATCAGCACTATATCTGCAGCGTTAAAGATATTTTCACTCAGGGCACTAAAGCCGGGCGGACAATCAATAAAAACAAAATCATATTCCTTATCCAGTTGTTTCAATATAGCTTTCAGCCGGTTTTTGTTTCCCTTCATTTCGTCCTGCATAATTTCAAAACTTTTGCTGCTGTTATCAGCCGGTATCACATCCAGCAGTTCAAAATCGGTACTCAGGATGGCGCTTTCAAGGTCGGCATCTTTGGTAATAAGTTTTTTTATGCCGGGGTGTATTTTGGGTTTGGCTTTGTAGTAAAAAGAAGATGAACCCTGGGGGTCAATATCCCATAGCAGGGTTTTATAGCCATCGGCCGCAGCCAGGTAAGCGAGGTTAACACAACTGGCAGTTTTACCAACACCACCTTTAAGGTTGTAGAGTGCAATCGTTGTCATAACATGTTGATTTTATGAATAAGGAGGGTTAAGATAGCAAATTATTTTAAAGAATGATGTATCTTTTACAAAAACAGTTTATGAAAATTCCTCCCCAATACAACCAGTTGATGCCTTATCTGATTATCCCCGATGTTGCTGGGTTCATTGTTTTTATGAAGGAAGTGTTTGGTGCTGAAGAACAAATACTGGTGCCACGCAGCGAGGGCGTTATTATGCATGGCGAGTTACGCATTGGCGACTCTGTAATTATGTTTGCCGATGTTACCCCCGAATTTGCCGCCAGGCCTGCCGGTATTTTTATTTATGTAGATAGCGTAGCAGATACCTATAAAAAAGCTATGACAGCAGGTGCAATATCGGTTATGGAACCCATGCAGCAGTCTTATGGCTTTACCTGTGGTTTTAAAGATAAGTTTGGGAATGACTGGTGGCCCACGGAGGGAGAATGATTAAGCTTTCATTTCTTCCAACTCTTTCTGCAACCTGAACATCTCATCCCTCAACCTGGCGGCTTCCATAAAGTCCATGTCTTTGGCAGCTTTAGTCATATCTTTTTTTACTTTACCAATGGCTTTTTCCAGTTGAGGAATGGTGGCATAAACGGCCTGATCTTCTGCTGCCACATTTACCAATTCACTATCAGGGGCCAGTGAGTAAGGGTTTGAGGGGTCGTATCCTTTTACATCCAACACCGATCCCTGTGCAAAAATCTGCTCAGTACTTTTTATAATGGTTGTTGGCGTAATATTATGCTCTATGTTAAAAGCAACCTGTTTTTCACGGCGGCGGTTGGTTTCGTCAATGGTGCGCTGCATACTTTCGGTCATTTTATCGGCATAAAAAATAACAAGCCCATCCACATTACGGGCAGCACGGCCGGCGGTTTGTGTTAAGCTTTTTTCGTTACGTAAAAAACCTTCTTTATCGGCATCTAAAATTGCAACCAACGACACTTCAGGTAAATCCAAACCTTCTCTTAATAAATTTACACCAACCAGCACATCAATTATTCCCAGGCGAAGCTCACGTAGTATTTCAATTCTTTCAAGCGTATCAACTTCGCTATGTATGTATTTACTTTTTATGTTTATGCGGTGCAGGTATTTATCCATCTCTTCGGCCATGCGTTTGGTAAGCGTGGTAACCAGTACGCGGTCGCCCTTGGTAATACGTTTATCAATTTCATCCAGCAGGTCATCAATCTGGTTGATGGATGGGCGTACTTCAATCGGTGGATCCAATAAACCGGTTGGCCTTACTACCTGTTCAACTACAACCCCGTCACATTTTTCCAGTTCGTATTGGCTGGGCGTTGCTGAAACATAAATGGTTTGGTTCAGCATGCTTTCAAATTCATTAAAATTAAGCGGACGGTTATCTAAAGCTGATGGCAGCCGGAAACCATAATCAACCAAAACCAGTTTACGGCTTCTGTCGCCGCCATACATACCGCTTACCTGCGGAATGGTCTGGTGGCTTTCATCAATAATGCATATAAAATCCTTGGGGAAATAATCCAGCAAACAGAACGGCCGGGTACCCGGCTTGCGCCTATCAAAAAAACGGGAGTAGTTTTCAATACCATTGCAATAACCCAGTTCACGTATCATCTCAAGGTCGTAATTCACCCGTTCGCCAATGCGTTGCGCTTCAATATATTTTCCGCTGTTTTTGTAATATAATTCCTGTGCAGCCACTTCGTCCTGTATTTCATGTATTACCTGCTGCAGCATATCTTTTGGTGTTACATATAAATTAGCAGGGAAGATGGCGGCATTATCTACACTGCTGATACGCTTGCCACTGCTAAGTTCCAGCGTTTCAATAGTTTCAATTTCATCGCCAAAAAAAGTAATGCGGTAACCAAAATCTACATAAGGCAAATTAATATCGATGGTATCGCCTTTAACACGGAATGTTCCTCTTGTAAAATCGCCTTCGCTCCGGTGGTATAAAGAATTAACGAGAGCATGTAAAAATCCCTGGCGGGAAATTACCTGCCCCTGCTGAATACGGATGATACCATTTTCGTAATCGGTTGGGTTACCCATACCGTAAATACAACTTACACTGGCAACGATAATTATATCTCTTCGCCCACTCAATAACTGGGCTGTTGCCTGCAGGCGCAGTTTATCCAGTTCTTCATTAATGCTCAGGTCTTTTTCAATGTAAGTGTTACTAACCGGCATGTAAGCCTCGGGCTGGTAGTAATCATAATAAGAAACAAAATAGCCAACTGCATTGTCTGGAAAAAACTGTTTAAACTCGCCATACAACTGGGCTACCAGGGTTTTGTTATGGGTAATAACCAGCGTGGGCCGCTGTGTATTCTGTATCACATTGGCCATGGTATAAGTTTTACCACTGCCGGTAACACCCAGAAGGGTTTGGTATCTTTCTCCATTCAAAATCCCATCCGTAAGCTGTCGGATGGCATCCGGCTGATCGCCGGCGGGGGAATATGGTGCTTGAAGTTGAAAAGGCATGGTTAGTTATGCAATTAATGTATTGATAATTCAAGTTTTCTATTCAGTCCCTGCTCAATAAGTCTGTACAAAGTAGATAGCTGAATGTCGGCTCTGCCATTTTCAATTCTTGAAATATAACTTTTCTTTGTTCCTGTTTTTTCAGCCATTTCAGCCTGTGTCAAATTTGCTTTTACACGTTCTTCTTTCAAGAGTTCTCCCAAAATAAAAGTCTGTGCTTTTATTTCAAATTCTGAACGTGTGGAAGTTCCGTGAACACCATATTTCTTGTCTAACTGTTTGTCCCAGGACACAACTTTATTTTTTGATATTTTTTCTATTTCTTTTTTCATTTTCTTCATTTAATTTTTTGTCAGTGAAATATAGTTTCTTCAATTTTTTAGCTAATTCAATTTCGGTTTGTGGTGTTTTCTGTGACTTTTTATGAAAAGCATTGATCAGGATTACTAAGTTGCCTTCGTCAAAGAAGCAGAATATTCTATAAATGTTACTTTGATATTCAATTCTGACCTCATAAAGTCCTTCTGAATTTTCAATATGCTTAAAATATTTTTTTGGGATAAAGTCGACAGTCTTAACAAGTTCAAATACCCAATCAATTTTTTCCTGCAAGTCTTTACCAAGCCCTGTATAAAATTCGATAAAGTATTTTCCGTATGTTGATAGTTTCCTGTTCACAATTCAAAGGTAACGAATTAGTGAACATTGTCTAGGTTTTAGAAAGTATTTATTTGCATGCTTTTATAACTGGTTTAAAAAATTGGCGTAAAACAATAAGTATAATGGTCTTACTTGATGTTGGGCAAATTGTTGTTCACCCATTTATCAACTTCGCTTTTTCTGATAAACCAGGCGATGGTAAAAGAGGGAATAATATCTGTAAAAGGAATGATCTCTTCCAGAAAATTAAGCACCCCGCCAATTACGCCAAACCTACCACCAAAAAGTTTAAAAAATAAAAAGCCTGAAATGGGTGCCCAGATAATATCGGAAAACTCGCCCAATGCAGGAATTAAATAACTGGCCATGCCAATTACATCAAATGCAATGCAAAGTGCAATATTTGGTAAAACAGGTTGTTTTTTATTCATAACTATGATATTCTAGCAAATTCGTTAATAATTAATACGTAAAATGGTTAAAAAGTAATCTATTAACATTCTTAGTCCACATTTAACCTTGTCATCCGGCGGTTTTAGCGTACCTTTGCGCCCTTAAAAACAGCTACAAGAAATAAGTTGCAAAGGACAGGCCATATTGGTTCTCCGGCAAAACAAGGCTTGAAGCAACAAGATTAGCATTATGGATATTCGTAACATCGCAATTATTGCGCACGTAGATCACGGTAAAACAACACTCGTAGATAAGATTCTGCACAGCACCAACATTTTTCGTGATAACCAGGAAACTGGCGAATTGATCATGGACAGTAATGATCTGGAAAGAGAACGTGGTATCACCATCTTCAGTAAAAACGTTTCGGTACTATATAAAGGCATTAAAATTAATGTTATTGATACCCCGGGTCACAGTGACTTTGGTGGTGAAGTTGAGCGTGTTTTAAAAATGGCCGATGGTGTTTTGCTGTTGGTTGATGCTTTTGAAGGTCCTATGCCGCAAACACGTTTTGTGTTGCAGAAAGCTTTGCAGTTAGGGTTACACCCGATCGTGGTTATTAATAAAGTGGATAAAGCAAACTGCCGTCCTGATGAAGTGCATGATGCAGTTTTTGAATTATTCTTTAACCTGGATGCTACTGAAGAGCAACTTGATTTTCCTACCATTTACGGCAGCAGTAAAAATGGCTGGATGAATACTTCATTAACAGAAACAGATAATATTTTCCCGTTGCTGGATGCTATTTTGGAGCATGTACCAGAGCCTAAAGTAAATGAAGGCACTACGCAAATGCAAATCACATCACTGGATTATTCTTCTTTCTTAGGCAGAATTGCAGTGGGTAAAGTTGCAAGAGGTACTGTAAGAGAAGGACAACAAATTGCTTTGGTACAGGCCGATGGCGGTATTAAAAAAATGAAAGTCAAAGAACTGTACACTTTTGAAGCGCTTGGTAAAAAGAAAGCTACAGAAGTGAGTGCAGGTGATATATGTGCAATTGTTGGTTTGGAAGAATTTAATATTGGAGATACGATCTGTGATGTTGAATTTCCGGAAGCATTGCCGGTTATAAGTGTAGATGAACCAACGATGAGCATGATGTTCAGCATCAACAACTCACCGTTCTTTGGCCGTGAAGGCAAATTTGTAACCAGCCGCCATTTACGTGACAGGCTCATGAAAGAAACTGAAAAGAATCTTGCATTGCGTGTTGAAGATTCCGACAGTGCTGATAGCTTCCTGGTTTATGGCCGTGGTATTTTACATCTGGGAATATTGATAGAAACCATGCGTAGAGAAGGTTTTGAATTGACCGTTGGTAATCCACAGGTATTGGTTAAAGAAATTGATGGTAAGAAATGTGAGCCTTATGAAAACCTGGTAGTTGATGTACCTGCTGAATTTAGTGGTAAAGTAATTGACCTGGTTACGCAGCGCAAAGGCGAAATGCTGATCATGGAAAGCAAAGGCGAAATGCAGCATCTGGAGTTCGATATTCCTTCAAGAGGTTTAATAGGCCTGCGTAGCAATATGTTGACCAATACCGCTGGAGAAGCTGTAATGGCTCACCGCTTTACTGATTACCGTCCGTGGAAAGGAAATATTCCCGGCAGAAGCAATGGCGTTTTATTATCGAAAAATACAGAAAGAACAACCGGTTACTCAATTGATAAATTACAGGACAGGGGAAGATTTTTTGTTGATCCGGGAGATGAGGTTTATGTAGGACAAATAATTGCCGAGCATATTAAGCCAGGAGATCTAAATGTAAATGCAACGGAACCTAAAAAATTAACCAACCACCGTGCAAGCGGTAGTGATGATGCCAGCAAAGCTGCACCAAAGATTATGATGACTTTAGAAGAGTGTATGGAATATATACAGCAGGATGAGTGTATTGAAGTAACGCCAAAAAGCATTCGTATGCGTAAAGTGATACTGGATGAGAATGAGCGTTCAAGGGTTTCAAAACAAATGAAAAGCGAACCTGCATAAATTTTCAGATCAGCTAATATTTAAATCCTCCGCCACAAGCGGAGGATTTTTTAATCAGGCAATAATGCATACGCTTTATTATAATTAAGTTTGTAAAAATTATAAATCAATTGTATGTCGGCACTACAATGTAAAGTTTGCGGTAA
>JBBQLS010000162.1:0-7765 GCA_038328115.1 Chitinophagales bacterium | reverse complement strand
GATTTACGATTTTAGATTTCTCTAAACCTGTTACCATATTTTTACAATGGTAACGGCTTTCAAAATCGGACGCAAAGGTAAGCTTTAGCTTTAGATATTTAATTGACATTAAAATACTATTTTCATATTCAATTGAGATATGAAATTATAAAAATCTAAAATCGAAGTATGGCTTTAAGCAGAATATGGAGTGCTTTTATAATAATTGCAATTTTTGTTGCAGGCTATCAATTTTTTTTCAATAAAAGCAAGGACGATATTTTTAGCCGAATGGTAACAGGTACTAGTAAAGATGAATTTAAATACGTTGCTTTGGGTGATAGTGCAAAAGTTGCCGGCATAGCAAAGGAGATGAAAAATTATGGGTATGTATTGCAAAATGTAATTGATAAGGATACAAAATATGTAGTAGCAGAAAATGAGCATGCAGATACAGTATTAAAACTGCAAAACAATTTCGCTTCGGTGAGAGCAGTGGATTACGATTATTTTTCAGGAAGAAAGCAAAAGCCAGTGGATGGCATCATTGAAACCTGTTGGGTAGCAGTAGAAATCTGTTTAAAGCTGATAGGCATTTTAGCATTGTTTATAGGATTTATGAATATTGCCGAAAAAGCCGGTGGTATCAGGCTATTGTCACGTATTGTCGGGCCGTTCTTTTCAAAACTTTTTCCTGAAATCCCTAAAGGGCACCCTTCTATGGGGCATATGATATTGAATTTTTCGGCCAACCTGCTTGGGCTTGATAATGCTGCAACACCTTTTGGATTAAAAGCAATGGATAGCCTGCAGGAATTAAATACCAATAAAGATGTTGCATCAAATTCGCAGATCATGTTTTTATGTTTGCATGCAGCAGGCTTAAATTTAATACCTGTTAGTGTAATTGCTGTACGGGCTGCTCAAAATGCATCTGATCCTACTGATGTTTTTATTCCCTGCATGATCGTAACTTTTGTAGGTACCATGACGGCAATGATCATCGTTTCAATAAAACAAAAAATTAATTTATTTCAACCGGTTATTTTGCTTTGGGTTTTTAGCATTTCTGCAATTATTGTATTATTGGTTTTATATGTGACCCGGTTAAATGCTGCAGGAATACAAATTTTTTCTGGTCAGTTAAGTAGTGGGTTGATATTACTTGTTTTTCTATTGATCGTTTTAGGAGGGCTTTATAAAAAGGTAGATCTTTTTTCTGTTTTTGTTGATGGTGCCAAAAGCGGGTTTGATACTGCTATAAGAATTATACCCTACTTATTAGGTATTCTTGTAGCTGTAAGTATGTTACGAACCAGCGGTACGTTTGATGCAGCAATAAACGGAATGAAACAATTTTTTGCGATGTTTGGTACCGACACCCGTTTTGTTGATGGGCTGCCTACAGCATTGATACGGCCTTTAAGCGGGGGGGCTGCCAGGGGCATGATGGTGAGCACCATGCAAACTTTTGGACCAGATTCTTTCGCAAGTAAATTATCAGGCATTTTTCAGGGGGCATCGGATACCACTTTTTATGTGGTGGCTGTATATTTTGGCAGTGTAAGTATTAAAAATACAAGGTATAGTATTGGAGCCATGTTACTGGCCGACCTGGTAGGTGTTATTACCAGTATTGCGGTTTGTTATTTGTTTTTTGGGTAAGATGTTTCTTCAAGATTTGCTAAACCGGTCATAAACGGCCAGCAGCCCGTGCGGGACGAGCCCATAAACCTTTCCGTAATGCAACCAATGCAAGAGGTGACAGCTTTACAAAAGCTGTCACCTCTTGCAGCCGTTTCTTGTTGCCAGCCTTAATAAAAAAACTGCTCCGATACTATTTTACTGTCCTTTACCCGGTAAAGTCCAATTTCACTCATATTAGTTCTGGGGCCGCCTTTGGGTGTAAAATCCATGGTCATGTAACAGGTAAAATAATTACCAGCTACTACCGGCTCTGCAGTGCTGCCGCCGTGCATTTCTTCCACGCCTTCGTTCCATTTTTTTCCTTTTTCATAAATTTCATTCATACCGCTCGCTTTTCCCCAGTCGGAACCAGGCGTTTCTTCGCTGCTGGCATCGGCACTAAACAATTCGTTGTAAATTTTTTCAAATGCACCCTGCTGCATGTATTCATGAAATTGGGTTGCTACTTCTTGCGTTGTCATTTTTTTATTTTTTTTTTTGAGTGAATGATTTTGGGAACACTAAATTTAAAGAAGATATCAGTAAAAAATTCAGGGAAATAAAAAAGCTTCCCGAGGGAAGCTTTTTTACAATTGAAATTATTTATTTACCTGTTGGTAAAAGAAGTTAATACCCTTGTTTTTGGAGTACCGGTTATATTACCCGTACAATAAACTGTATAAACTCTTGAAGAAGTTGGGAAGAACCCGTTAATAGATGCCAGAACTGTTGCAGGAGCACTTACTTTTCTTAACTGAAAAGTATCGCTGATTATGAATGTTGGCAACTCAACTGTTTGAGTGCCATTTTTATAAAGTTGCCCGCTGAATATAACGGCATTCAACCTTTTTGAAAATACTTCCAGTGTATCTGTACTGGGTATCATGTTTACAAACCTTGCCCTGAAATAACCAACAGGTGCATTGGTAACCAACTCCTGAATTGATACTACATACGGATTGAATGGAGTAGGGTTGGGTGTAGTGTCTGCCAGGTAAAAGGTGGTGTATGAGTTAACACCCAGATCGTAATTTTTGTTACTCAGCGTATCGCCCGCTACCGGCGTATTGTTGGTTCTGTTTAAAATAACCTTTATGTTAATAGCCAATCCTGGTGTAATGCCGGCATACGACGGCGAAAGTGGGAACGAGCCTGTATATCCAATAGCAGCAGCATTTATCTTGACATCATTAACGAACACATTTACAGATGGCCCGGCGGCAGGCGAAGCGGCAGACGGACTTGGTGCCGTGTACGTATTTACAAACTTTATATAGGCGATATCAGCTGCGGGGTTTATGGTGATTAAGCTTGTGTCTTCGTTTCTTTTATAACAGGAGTTCATTAGGAAAATGCCCAACAACGCCGTTATCACAATTTTATATTTATTTGTCATTTTCTGTTTTTTTAAAGATTATGGTAAAGCAAACCAGGGTTTGTAAGTATTGTAATCCAGGTTTAAAGCACCCAGTCTGGTTAATTCAGGAATATTGTACAGGTATTCTGAATTATACCTTGGCCTAGCTCTGTAAACCAGATTACCATTGTTGGTTGAAATTAAATTTGCGCCTGAAGGGGGAGCAAAGGCTGCATATACCTGGGTAGAAACTGCGGCTGTCGGGTCAATATCTGTGTAATGATACTTGCGCATATCTGTCCATGTTAGTTGAACGCCCCAACCATACAGTGCTATATACTTTTGCAACATAATATGCGAAAGTGTTAAGCCTGCTGGGGTTGCCGGAAGTACTGCCGCAAGGTATTGAGCTTGTGTAACAGGCGTGATAGCAAAAGCTGCCGGAATGTTTTGTGGATAGGTAGTTGTAAGCATTTCAAAATTAAGTTTGATAGCCATACTATCTGCCCCAAGCGCCATTGCCCTATCGCCTTTAAGCATTGCAGCTTCAGCAATTACGAACTTCATTTCCGAAGCGGTCATCATGGGCCAGGGGCTGGTATTTTGATACAGGTACCGGCTGCTGTCTGGAGCTGGGCCTGCTGTAGAGGTTGGCAACGTTGTGCCCCAAAAATTTCTTGGGTAGTCGTTGGCAGAAACACCTGTAGCACCCAGAAAGGGAGTAAATCCTTTAAAGGTACCGTTCAGGTTTTCACGAAGCATGTAATATCTCCTAGGATCGGGAACACCGGTAAAAGCCTGCGGATTTGCGCCAGACATAAGATCGGCTATATAGGCTGACTGCCTGATGGCACCTATATTACCACGGAAAGGACCAAAATAATTATTTACAGCTGATATATTACCACCTGAAACTTTTACTGATGCGTTATCAGCATTGGTAGCCAATGAAAGGTTCGCGTATTTAATTGCAGAATCAGCATAACCACTCGATACAAAATTAGATTTGCCACTCAGGTCGATATAAGATCGGGCGAGCACACCATAAACAAATTTTTTCCATTTGCTAACATCACCATTGTAAAAATAGGCATCGCCAATGGCAAGATTTGCCTGGCTTACTGCGCCATCCGTTCTGCTTAGATAACTTAGTGCCCTGTGGCAAATTACGCGACAACTGTCATAAAATTCCGGCTGCGTATCATAATGAAATTGCGATAAATTAGTATTGAATGCTTCCTTTAATATGGCGTCTCCATAACAATTTGTTAGTTCCAGCCATCCCCATGCCCTGATGGCCCAACCAACTCCTACATAGTCCCATTTCTGTTGTTCAGTTCCCCACTCAATAATCCTGTTCACATTACCGCCATGACCATAATACACAGCAGCCCAAAGCCCACCTGTATTATCACTGGCTGTTGGAGGACTACCGGGGAAACCCATCTGCCCATATAATTCGCCATTGGTTTGTGTACCCCAATATTGTATATAACGGCCAAGTAAGATACCATCCGCCTGAACGCCATAGCCTGTACCTGCTGATGAAAAGTAAGCTGTAAAGCCGCCAATTACTCCGGGTAAAATAGATTCGATCGGAACCACAACCGGTGCGTTGGGATTTAAATAAGCATCATCAATTTTTTTCTTGCAGGATGATGCCAGGACAATGCCAAGCAACACGAGAAAAAATATTGGTTTTATCATTTTATTTTTCATACAAATAATTTAAAATTTACTGTTTTAGTTGATCATTAAAAACTGGCTTTTAAGCCAAAACTCAGACCAATAGGAGTAGGGGCATTACCCAAATCCATACCGTAACCACCCACACCTAATGTACCGGGGTTATTAGCATTGATCGAAGGATCAGCACCTCTGTAATTTGTAAACAAAATAAGGTCGTTTCCGGTAATGAAAGCGCTCATACTTTTAAGGTATTTAACTCGCTTGGTAAGCTTCTCAGGAAGCTTATAGTTTAATGTGATATCTCTTAATCTAAACCAGTTAACGTCTTTTTCAATAAACGCCTCATCAGGCATAGTAGTATAGTAAGTACTCAGGAAATTAGGAATAACTACAATGGTATTTTTAGTTGGGTTGTTAGTATTCTGCAAACCATCGTTCAATACACCATCAACAATTATAGCATCATTACGGTTTGCAGTTCTGGCACTTTTACCAATACTGGTTAATACCTGGTCTGTCCCGTTATAAATGTCTCCGCCAACTTTCCAGTCCCATAAAAAGCTAAGGCTCCAGTTTTTATACCTTAATGTGTTCAGTGTTCCCAAAGTAAAATCAGGGTTTCTGTCGGCAATTAGCTGGTTGCCACCATTCACCATTGGCAAACCATTTGAAGGAGAGATCAATATCTGGCCTGCCTGGTTGCGCTGATAGGTTGAACCTGTAATTGTACCGGTTGACTGGCCCCGTATTAAGCCCGCTCTAACGTTGGAGATATAGGTATCTGAATTATAGAAATCATTCAATGGCCCTATAGATTCAGGAAGGGTCAACACTTTGCTCCACATGTGGGAGAAGTTGAAATTAATACTCCAATTGAAATTTTTCTTTTTAACCGGGGTTGTGTTCAATGTAATTTCTACCCCTTCATTACGTAAAGAGGAGGAGTTGGTGGTATTCAGAACAGCGGTAGTAGCATAGCTGGCTCTGTAACCAATACTGATCTGGTCTGTACAAAGCGTATTATAATAAGCGGCTTCCAGATTTATCCTGTTGTTCAAAAACCTCATTTCAGTTCCTATTTCATAAGTTGATTGTCTTTCAGGACGCAGGTCAGGATTATTATTTGTAAATCCAAAAGTGAAACCACCTCCCGGAATATTAGTACTGCTTTGGTTATTTACATAGAACCTTTGGTTGGAATAAGGTGGGTTCAATCTTGCAGTATTAGCCAGTGAAGCTCTTAGTTTAAAGTAGTCAAGAATTTCTCCTTTTTTCAGTATCGGGAAAATGTCAGACATAATAATACTTAAGCTGGCACCGGGATAATGATAGTTGTTGTTTTTAGGTGGTATAGGAGAAGCTTTTTCGAAACGTTGTGAATAAGTAAGATATATCAGGTCTTTATAGCCCAACGAAGCTTCCCCAAAATAAGCCAACTCCCTGAAGATTTGAACATTGGGCTCGCCAAATACATTCCTTTGCAAACGTGTTCGTGAATTGGGTATGGTCTGACTACTGTCCTTAGGGTCAAATTCTGTTATAACATTCCCATATTTATATAGTCTACCACCAACTATGGAATCGGCAATATGATTACCTACTACAGCATACTGTTGTGTTTCAAAATCCTGCCACATAGTACCCACAAGTAATCTGCCGCTGAAGCCTTTCCATTCTTTTTTAGCGCTTGCAGTAATAGTATGGTTATATCCTTTATAAGTGGTGTAATAATTTTCAAGCGTGCCTAAGGTAGATGCTACCAGGTAAAAAGATTGTGGATGGATGAGAATGTATCCATCAGTCTTATAGGTGTCATATCCAAACCTGCCGGCTACAGTCAACCATTTAAAGGGTGTGATATCTATACCTATGGTGGCTATCATGCGCTTTGTAATATCGCCCATGGTATTGTTTTTTGAACTCCATATGGGATTGTCAAAATCTGCATTTGGGTTCGCATTGAATAATGTTACCTTACCGCCATAATCATTTTGATAATTACGTATATCATTGTTGGCAGGCCATTGGTAAAGACTCATCAAATAAGAAGATGTACCTTTTGTTGGCTTTTTATTATCGGCATAAGAATAGGCAAACGAAGGCGTAATGGAGATATATTTACCAATTTTGGTTGTATTGGATAAACGGCCGGAATATTTTTTATAAAAATTATTGGGTACTACACCGCTATTATTTAAATATTGTCCGGATGCCCTAAATCCTATATTTTTTATGGCAAATTCAACACCAAGATTATGTGTTTGTGAAAAGCCTGTTTCATAAAAATGATCCACATTATCGTACAACTGGGTACCGGCAGGCCATTTAGGTCCAAATGAAGTAAAACGTCCTATCGGATCAGGAGTATTATTACTTGCGCCGGGTCCATATTCGTTATTCACTTTTGCAAACCTTGTTAATTTTTGCATCCGAAAATTATTATCGTAGGTCAATGCTATTCTCTTGCCCGTAACTTTTGCTTTTTTTGTAGTGATAACTATGGCGCCCGCACTAGCCTGACTACCATAAAGTGCGGTTGCCTCAGGGCCTTTTAAAACGGTGTACGATTCTATATCATTAGGGTTTAAATCAGCAATACGGTTTGTATTGTCAATATTCCTGTTATTTCCATCAGAGGCAAGGCCAATGCCGCTTCCACTTTGCGAATTAGAGTTAAAAGTTGTGTTATCAACAATAATTCCATCAATAATAAACAATGGCTGGTTGGTGCCCGACAAAGTATTAAATCCTCTTAAAATAATACCTGAAGAAGAGCCAGCCGTACCCGTTGTTGGCGTAACACTAAGGCCTGCGACCCTTCCCTGCAGTGCATTTATAAAATTTTCTCTCTGTGTTTCGGCTACTTCTGCTCCTTTAACAGTTTGAACCGAGTAACCAAGCTCTCTGGGATTTCTTTTAATATCCATCGCTGTTACAACTACTTCATCCATGGTAACATCTTTTGCCACCATATTTATGGTAACCGCACCTGCATCTTTTACTTTGGTTTGCTGCGTGCCAAAATTAATGGAGCTTATTACCAGTACATCGCCC
>JBBQLS010000161.1:0-7769 GCA_038328115.1 Chitinophagales bacterium | reverse complement strand
CTGGGACATATTCAACGTGGCGGATCGCCCAGTTGTTTCGACCGGTTAATTGCAAGCCGGATGGGATACCATGCAGTAGAATCATTGGTGGAAGGCAGGAACAATGTTTTTATAGGAATTGTAAACAACAAGATTAACTATATTCCGCTGGATGAAGCCATAAAGAAAAAACAACGCATCAGCGAGGAATGGCTGAAGATTGTAAAAATACTGGCAACATAAACTCGTTCTTGATACTGGTTAAATAATCTGGCATCAAGAATCAGACATCAAAAATTAAACTCCAATAAAAATAAATGAGCAAACACATCAGTAAGTACCTGCATCAGCAAATGGATAAAGAAGCCGGTATTTCACATTCGCAGAAACGAACAAAAATTGTAGCAACAGTTGGCCCCGCCTGCGATACCCTGGAAAAATTACTGGAGCTTGCCAGGGCCGGGGTAAATGTTTTCAGGCTTAATTTTTCTCATGGCAGTCATGAAAACAAAGAAAAGGTTATCGAATTTATACGCACCATCAATAAATCGCAGCCTTTTAATATTGCCATCCTGGGCGATCTGCAGGGTCCTAAATTAAGAGTAGGCGATCTTGAAAACGGACAGGTTGAATTGATTGAAGGTGCCGAAATCATTTTTACAACTGAGAAAATGACAGGGACAAAATCTAAAGTCTATGTATCTTACCCCAACTTAACAACCGATGTAAAAGTAGGCGAACGTATTTTTCTGGATGATGGAAAAATGGAAGTGAAGGTCAAATCTATTCTGAATGAAAAAGAAGTTTTGGTAAGTATTACAATCGGCGGAACGTTATTGCCTAACAAAGGAGTGAACCTTCCAGATTCTGAATTAACCATGCCTTCCATGACCGAAAAAGATTATGCCGATCTTGATTTTATTATTAAAAATAACTTAGACTGGGTGGCACTTTCATTCGTTCGCCGAAAGCAGGACATTGTAGAATTAAAAAGTAAGATCGCCGAAAAGAAAAGTAAGATTAAGGTTATTGCAAAAATTGAAATGCCCGAAGCATTAAAAAACATCCGTGATATTATTGTTGAAAGTGATGGCATCATGGTGGCCCGTGGCGACCTGGGTGTTGAGCTTCCGGTAGAGCAGGTTCCTATCATACAAAAAGAACTGATACGCAAAAGTATGCACCGTGCCAAACCGGTTATAGTTGCTACACAGATGATGGAAAGTATGATGGACCGTACCAAACCAAACCGAAGCGAAGTAAGTGATGTTGCCAATGCTGTACTGGAAGGTGCCGATGCGGTAATGCTGAGTGGCGAAACTGCAATGGGTGAATATCCCGTACAGGTGGTGGAGACCATGGTAAGAATTATTCTGGAAGTAGAAAAAACCGTGTACGATTATAACCGGGATGATATTCTTTCACCGCAACCCCACTCCCCTTCTTTTTTAAGCGATGCTATTTGTTATAGTGCCTGCAAGCTGGCAAACGATACCAATGCACGTGCATTAATAGGCATGACGCAAAGTGGTTACACGGCTTTTATGCTTAGCAGCTACCGGCCAAAAGCACCCCTGTATATTTTTAGTAAAGAAAAATCTTTATTAAGCCAGTTAAGTTTAAGCTGGGGCGTACGGGCTTTTTATTATGCCGAAGAAGAAAGCCTGGATGATATTATTTTTGATCAGATCAATATTTTAAAAGAACGCGGCTTTTTAAATTCCGGGGATGTGGTTGTAAATACCGGAAGTACCCCGGTTGAGTTACACCTGCCAACCAATATTGTAAAAGTATCTAAGGTAGTATAGTTAAAAGTAGATAGTAGATTCCCGAAATTGTCAACTATCAACTTTTTAAGCCCAGCTACAAATTATTATTGCGGCAATTATATTACCAACAACTGCATAGCCTCCATTAATTAAAAATAAGCTTAGTGGTTTTTTTTCGTACAGATAATTAACACCCACTGCAGTTGCAGCAAAGCAACCACCGGTAACAGCGCCCAGTTTTATTCCACCCATCCATCCTTCTCCCCTGATGCCGATGCGCTCTGCCAGTATGGCTATTGCAAGGCTTTGCACAAGCATTAAAATAAGGGATCCGCCAAACATAAGCCCCATTCCTTTTTTTGCCTCCGGATTATTAACATCTAATTTCAAATCAGCTATCCACCGTTTGGCAAATAAAACTTTAGAATACCATAATGAGCCTAAAGCAAAATAAGCAAGCGCTGCTATGCCAATGGCAGGCCAGTTTAAATAATCAAAATTACCCATGATTGAATTTTTTGGTGAAATAATAAAATGAAAAATAGTGATTGTTTTTTTTATTTGCAACAAAGAAATCGTTTTATCTGCCTTTGGCAGATGAATATTGTCACAGAGGCACGGAAGCGCAGAAATATTTTCCTAAAAATTTTCGATTTAAAAATTTCTGACACTGCCAGCATTCAACCCTAACTCCCAATTACTAATTGCCAATTCCTTTTGCTTCCATAAACCTCATCAAATTCCGCTTAGCCCCGTTTTTTATTTTGCGTTGAAAAAAAGAATTCCAGCCAAGTAACCAACCGCTAAAACCCAATGCCTGGCTGCTCCATTTATGTAAGCTAAAGGCATCACTATGCTCTGCTATCTTACCATCTGCAAAACGCATATTGGCTTTTATTTTATTGATAACCTTTTTTCCTGTTTTTGAAAAAGTGTAAGTTGCAACCCAATCGCAGGTGCTGTACTCTTCATCCAGGTGCTGAATGTTTCCATATGTAAGCGAAAAATCTTTGGCATTTTTGCAAAGCATTTCCCACATAGCCCTTGCTTCGTCTCCATTTAATAATCCAAATACAGGGTCAAAAAAAACAATATCATCACTGTAGCAACTGTTCATGCCATTGTGATCCAGTTTTTGAAAAGAACTGTAGAATTTATTGATAAGCTCATCCCTGTTTGTACTCATAACCAAGATTGTTTCGTTAAATTTAACACTCAAATATGTAAACCATGAAAAAATATTTCCTGCTGCTCTGCCTTTTCAGTGTATCGTTATCGGTAACAAGTGCACAAAATGCCGATTCGCTTTGGGTTCGTGAAAATTATTATAAAATTGAAAGAATGCTGCCCATGCGTGATGGCATCCATTTATTTACCGCCTTCTATATCCCAAAAGACAGTAGCGTAAAGCATCCTATCCTTTTCAACAGAACTCCATATACCTGCTCGCCTTACGGAGAAGATAAATTCAATGCCCGTATTTATGAATCTTACTGGATCAATTATTTAAAGGAAGGTTATATCATTGCCATACAGGATGTACGTGGCAAGTTTATGAGCGAGGGCGAGTTTGTTGATGTACGCCCGTTCAACCCAAATAAAAAGGGAAAAGAAATTGATGAAGCCAGCGATACGTACGATGCCATTGATTGGATGGTAAATAATTTACCCGGTAACAACAAACGGGTGGGTGTGTTCGGTATTTCGTACCCGGGATTTTACTCAACCATGGCAGCACTAAGCGGCCACCCGGCATTAAAAGCGGTGAGTCCGCAGGCGCCGGTTACCGATTGGTTCCAGGGCGATGATTTTCACCACAACGGTGCTTTTATGTTAATGGATGGCTTTAGTTTTTACAGTGGCTTTGGCAAGCCACGCCCAAAGCCAACTACAGAATGGACGCCCGGATTCCGTATTCCTTCGCAGGATAATTATGACTTCTACTTAAAAACCGGTGCTTTAAAAAACTTCAGCAAAATAATGGGCGACAGTATTTTGTTTTGGAAAGATTTAATGAATCATCCCAATTACGATGCCTGGTGGGAGGCACGCAATGCCCGCAATTTTGTTGGCAATATTAAACCGGCTATGCTTGTTGTTGGTGGACTGTTTGATGCTGAAGATTGTTTTGGTGCCTGGAATTTATATAAAGCCATTGAAGACAAGAGCAAAAACACCGATAACCGCCTGGTAATGGGCCCCTGGTTTCATGGTGGCTGGGGCGGCCGCAGCGATGGCACTTACCTGGGTAATGTGCGCTTTGGACAAAAGACAAGTGAATTTTACCAACACAATATTGAAATGCCATTTTTTAATTTCTATTTAAAGTTAAAAGGCACCGTGCATGATATAGCAGAAGCAACCGTTTTTTTTAGCGGCGAAAACGAATGGAGAAGATTTAATGAATGGCCGCCGAAGAATGTGGAGTATGTTAATGCAGATTTACTTTCTAATAATGGTATTGGAATAGAGGTAAACGTAAAATATGCGATTAATGGAACAATACCCAGAGCCATAAATAGTAGTAAAAATGAAATGAGTTTCAGTGAATACACCAGCGATCCTGCACACCCCGTGCCGTATACGGAAGATGTTGGTTTGGGCAGAACAAGGGAATACATGACCGATGACCAGCGCTTTGCCAGCCGCAGACCCGATGTACTTACATTCAGCACAGATATATTGCAGGAAGATATAACACTCGGCGGGCCATTGGTTGCAGATTTAATGGTAAGCATCAGCACCACCGATGCAGATTTTGTGGTAAAACTAATTGATGTTTTTCCGGATGAATATAAATACGATGAAAAAGAAATGGGAAAAGGAAATGGTTTGTCTTATCCAATGGGTGGCTATCAAATGCTGGTACGTGGCGAAATTATGAGAGGGCGGTACCGCAACAGTTTTGCAAAACCGGAAGCATTTACACCTGATAAAATAACAGAAGTAAAATACACATTGCCTGATGTTGCCCATACTTTTAAAAAAGGGCATAAGTTGATGGTGCAAATACAAAGCAGTTGGTTTCCTCTGGCCGACAGGAACCCGCAAAAGTTTGTTGACATTTATAAATGCGATGACAATGATTTTCAAAAAGCAGCGATAAAAATTTATCATGATGCGGTAAATGCAAGCAAGATTATTTTACCAGTAATAAAACAATGATGAAAAAACTGATCGCCTGTATATGCTGCTTTATTGCAACCAGTTCTTTTGCTCAAAGCCAAAATAATTTCGTAAAAGATAATTACAATAAAATAGATACTTCCATTACCATGAGGGATGGCATAAAACTTTACACCGTTATTTATGTGCCAAAAGATGAATCACAATCGTATCCGTTTTTAATGGAACGAACTCCCTACTCTGCCGGGCCGTATGGAAAAGATAATTATCCAAGAGAAATTGGGCCTGATAAAGAACTGATGAAAGAAAAATACATTTTTGTAAACCAGGATGTACGTGGCCGCTACATGAGTGAAGGTACCAACCTGGAAGTAACACCATATATCGCTATTAAAAAAACTAAAAAAGATGTTGACGAAAGCAGTGATACATACGATACGGTTGACTGGCTGCTGAAAAATATTAAAAACAATAATGGCCGTGTTGGCCTGGCAGGCATTTCTTATCCCGGCTTTTATGCCACAGCCTCCTTACCTGGTGCTCATCCTGCAATAAAAGCAGTAAGTCCGCAGGCACCGGTTACCGATGAATTTATTGGCGATGATGCCAATCACAACGGCGCTTTTTTTCTACTGGATAATTTTGGCTTTATGAACTTTTTTGACATGGAGCGGAATGGACCGGTAAAAGATTATGCAAAGCCGGTTTTTAATGCCAACATAAAAGATGCCTACCAGTTTTATTTAAAAATGGGTACCATAAAAAATACAAACAGCGTAAAATATTACAACAATAAAAGCGTCATATGGAATGAATACCTGCAACACGATACCTACGATGTTTACTGGAAAGCACGGAACATCCGTCCTCATTTAAAAAACATTACCGTGCCCACACTTGTTGTTGGTGGCTGGTTTGATGCAGAGGATTTGTTTGGTGCCTTGCATACTTACGAAGCCATTGAAAAACAAAGCCCTAATAATAATAACCGTTTGGTAATGGGCCCGTGGACACACGGCGCATGGGCAAGCGATGAGTGGACAAAATTTGCCACGCATGAATTTGGCAGCAACACCAGTAAATATTTTCAGGATTCACTGGAGACAAAATTTTTTAATTATTACTTAAAAGACAAAGGAAATTTTACTGCGGCAGAAGCAACCGTTTTTGAAACAGGCAGCAATCAATGGAAAGATTACACAACATGGCCACCAAAAAATACTTCCCCGGTTGAATATTATTTTAACAATCAAAACAAGCTTTCTACCAAAAAAGAAAACAACAAAACCGGGTTTGATGAATATGTAAGCGACCCCAACAAACCGGTGCCTTATACCAATGGTACTTTTGGCAGAAGAAACAATGAGTACATGGCCGAAGACCAGCGCTTTGCTGCAGTAAGACCCGATGTAGTGGTTTTTGAAACAGAAGTTTTATCAGAAGATATGGTATTGGCTGGAAGAATTATTGCCGACCTTTATGTAAGTACAAGCAGCACTGATGCAGATTTTATTGTTAAGCTGATAGATGTATTACCGGATACCGCCAGAACTCCAAAGGATTCGCCAAGAGGGTTTAGCATGGCAGGTTTGCAACGTTTGGTGAGGGCCGAAGTGATGAGAGGAAAATTCAGAAACAATCCGGAAAAGCCTGAACCTTTTGTTCCCAATAAAATAAGCGAAGTTAAATTCGACCTGAATGATGTGGCACATGTTTTTAAAAAAGGACACAAAATAATGGTGCAGGTGCAAAGCAGTTGGTTTCCGTTGGTTGACAGGAACCCACAAAAATTTATGCGGATACCGGAGGCTACAGAAAAAGATTTTCAGAAAGCAACCATACGTATCTATCATGATTCAATGAATGCGAGTAAGATTACTTTACCGGTTTTAAAAAATTAAAAAAAATATGAAAAATCTATTTTCCGCTTTATTAATCCTTGGAGGACTTGTTTGCGAGGCACAAACAGAGTTGAATCTGGTACCTGTACCTGCAAAGGTTAAGATAGGAAAAGGTTCCTTCCTTATTGATAAAAATACTACCATTGCTCCGGAGGGAAGCGGACTGGAGAAAATATCATCTTTATTGAATGATTATATGTTGCAATCTTTTGGTTACAAATTAAAAATCACCAAAAATTATACTGGTAACAATGCTATACGTTTGAATTATGAAAGATTGGACAATAAAATTCCCGGCGCTTATAATTTAAATATCGATAGTAAAGGAATTTATATTGGAGGTGATAATGAG
The DNA here is from genome assembly GCA_038328115.1 of Chitinophagales bacterium. Taxonomy (GTDB): domain Bacteria; phylum Bacteroidota; class Bacteroidia; order Chitinophagales; family Chitinophagaceae; genus Ferruginibacter. Next base: position 642 of record JBBQLS010000161.1, on the reverse strand, counting down.
AACGGCGTTTTTTATGGTATCCAGACACTTATGCAACTGCTCCCTGCCACAAACAACAAACTACAAACAACAAACAATAAATTGACCATTCCTCAACTTTCAATAAGTGATTACCCCCGTTTCCCCTACCGCGGCATGCATCTTGATGTTTGCCGTCACTTCTTTCCCGTTTCTTTTATAAAAAAATATATTGATTATTTAGCGACTTATAAATTCAACACGTTTCACTGGCATTTAACCGATGACCAGGGATGGCGTATTGAAATAAAAAAATACCCTGAGCTTACAAAAACCGGTGCATGGAGAAACGGAACAATTATTGGCCGCTACCCAGGCAAAGGCAGCGATAATAAACCTTACGGTGGTTTTTATACCCAAGCCGAAATCAAAGAAGTAGTACAATATGCAAAGGAGAGGTATATTGATGTGATACCAGAAATTGAAATGCCCGGCCACAGCAGTGCCGCTATTGCTGCTTATCCGTGGCTGAGTTGCTTTCCGGAGAAGCCTACTGAGATACCTCCAAACATGATCTCTCAAAAAAGTATTGATGAGCAAAAAGCAGGAAGAATAAAATTAGTGCAGGAAACCTGGGGCGTTTTTGATGATGTTTTTTGTGCAGGTAAAGATTCTACTTTTAAA
>JBBQLS010000160.1:0-7913 GCA_038328115.1 Chitinophagales bacterium | reverse complement strand
TTCATCAATATTAAAAGTTGGTGTGTGTACCCCGCTGGTAATTCCTTTTGCTTTATTACCGGCGCCAATTCTAAAAAAACAGCCGGGTATCTGGTGACTGTAATAAGCAAAATCTTCGGCACCCATCCTCAGTTCTGTTGTTTCTACATTTTCTTCGCCCACATATGCTTCGCCTTTTTCCCTGGCAAAAGCATTCAATGCTTCATCATTCAAAACAAAAGGATAACCAACATCAATATGTATGCTGGCTTCGGCGCCCAGGGCCGCCACCAGTTCTATTGTTTGTTTTTTTATAAGTTCGTGTGCTTTAAAACGCCACTCTTCATTCATCGCCCTGAAAGTGCCCATCAGCTTTACTTCGCTCGGTATTACATTGGTGGTATTACCGCCCTGGAAAGATGTGATTGACAATACACTTGGATTAAAAGGACTGTTATTCCTGCTGATAATTTGCTGCAGGCTTACAATTAAATGCGATGCAATTAAAATAGTATCGGCTGTAAACTGCGGGGCAGCAGCATGGCCACCTTTTCCTTTGATGGTAATATAAATTTCATCGGCACTCGCCATAATCATTCCGCCCCTGAAACTAAGTCTGCCAACTTCCACACCCGGATGCACATGCAAAGCAAAAATGGATGAAGGTTTGGGATTTTCAAGTACGCCTTCCGCAATCAATAAACTGGCACCACCGGGATTCTTTTCTTCCCCCGGTTGAAAAATCAGTTTCACTGTTCCTTCCCATTCATCCTTCAATTCATTTAAAATTTTTGCAGCGCCCAGCAAACAGGTCGTATGTACATCATGTCCACATGCATGCATTACACCAGCGTTCTTCGATTTGTAAGGCACATCATTTTCTTCTGTAATGGGCAGTGCATCCATATCAGCACGCAACGCAGTAATTTTTATATCAGGATTTTTACCTTTAATCAGACCTATCACGCCCGTTGTAGCCTTCACTTCATAAGGAATTCCATATTCAGTTAATTTTTTTTGAACAAAAGCCGAAGTTTCAAATTCCTGGTAACTAAGCTCCGGGTTGGCATGTATCTGGTGGCGTATATCAATAAATTCATCAGCATATTTTTTGGCCAGTTGCTGTATTTGCTCTTTTATCATTGTTTAAAAGTAACGGTAAAGTATTAAACTAAAAAAGAGTTTCTAAAACAGAAACTCTTATACAATTTGAATTATTTTGAATCATCCTTCGCTTCTTTGTCGGGCTTTATTTCAATGGTATCGGGCACCACATAAATACCCCCGGTAACCACCCCTCCCCTAATAATGAGATTTTTGTATCTTTCTGCGTCATCCTTATCTACAAAATCACCAAACTTCATTTTAATGAATGGAGCCTGAAAGGTCATTATTACTTTCTCATCCGGAAAATTTTGCAAAAGGTAGGCCCGCACTTTCATGGCATATTCCCTGTTATCCGATTTTAAAACAAACAACCGGTATCCTTTGCCATACCTGGCGGCCATTTTAATATTGGTATTGGCAATATCAACCTCCGCCTTTGCCAGCAAATCCAGGCGGGGGTCTTTATTAATGATAACTTTTAGTGGTAAAGTGGTATCTGCCTGCTCTGTTTGCGCAAACGAAGTTCCAAAAGGGATTGCAATAAGTAGTAAAGAGAATATTTTTTTCATTTGTTTCTGTTCAATAATCCGAAGAATATCTGCGGTCATTTTTCTTTTAAAGTACACAAATTTACAAAACCACCTGCTAATTTTGTTGTAAAGCTTCCTGTAACAGTTTAAGACTGTTATGGCAGCTTAAACGGTTGGCTCCGGCATTAAATAAATTTTTAGCATCGCTGTAATTTTTTATACCAGATGCCGCTTTAATATGCACGGGCTCTGCCAGGTGTTTCCGTATCAGTTTAACCTGTTCTGCTACCAGGGCATTTTCCATCGTTCCGGTTCCCGCTTTAACAAAATCAACTCCGGCTGCGCCATAAATATCGCAACACCTGATTATTTCCTCCTCCGTCATTAAACCGGTTTCAAGAATAACAGTTATTTTTTTCCCCCTGCTTCTCACAACCGGTACTACCGTATTTATTTCACTTGCCAGGTATTGCCAGTCGTTATTCTTAACTGCCCCGGTATTTATAACCATTTCAATTTCATCGGCACCATCAATAATGGCCAGCACAATTTCTGCCACTTTGGCCTCAATAGCACTGTAGCCAAACGGGAAGCCAATTACAGCCGCACATTTTACAGCAGCTTCGGCCGTGAGTGCTTTTGCCATTTTTACAAATAAAGGCGGCACACAAATAGTCTGAAATTTATGTTCAATAGCTTCGCTGCATAGTTTTTCCACATCCGGGATTGTTGTATCGGGTCTTATACAGGTATGATCGATATATTGAGTTAATTCCATATTATATAAACAAGCAGTAAAATTAAGGATTAAGTGAAACTTTATTATATTAATGGTACTTATTGCAATTAATCATTTGTTATATTTATCGCCATATTCAAACCACCAAAACCAAACCACATGCAAAAAATAAAATTGCTGTTAATAGGGCTGATACTAACGGCAACCTCTGTAATAGTAAAAGGCCAGGCAACCTTTCCTGTAAATGACGTGGCAAACCCAAAAGATGGGTGTTATGCATTTACCAATGCCAATATTGTAAAAGATGCACAAACTATGTTGCAAAATGCCACGCTGGTAATTCGCCAGGGAAAAATTGAAACCGTGGGAACCAATATTGCCATACCAAAAGATGCGGTGGTTATTGACTGCAACGGCAAATATATATACCCCGCCTTTATTGATATTTACAGCGACTATGGTATGCCGGCGGCACCCGTTCAGCAAACTGGCGGCGGTGGAGGCGGCTTTTTTCGCACCCAACAAATTACATCCAATACCAAGGGTGCTTATGGCTGGAACCAGGCTATAAAATCAGAAACAGAAGCATACAGAATTTTTACGGGCGATGATGCCAAGGCAAAAGCCCTGCGTGATATTGGTTTTGGCTCGGTGCTTACACACCAAAAAGATGGTATTGCACGTGGCACCGGTGCTTTTGTAACACTGGCTACACAGCCAGATAATTTTGTTTTGATAAAAGATAAAGCGTCGGCTAATTACTCATTTACCAAAGGCACTTCCACTCAAAGCTATCCCAGTTCTATGATGGGTTCAATTGCTTTATTGCGGCAGACATATTTAGATGCACAATGGTATAAAAACAATCCGGCTTCGGAAGGAACAAATTTATCGTTAAAAAGCTGGAACGACAATCAATCGCTTCCACAGATATTTGAAGCCAATGATAAATGGAATGATCTGCGGGCTGATAAGATCGGCGACGAATTTGGTGTACAATACATCATCAAGGCAGGCGGTAACGAATACCAACGCATAAAAGAAATGGCCGACACAAAAGCATCTTTTATTTTATCGTTGAATTACCCTGCAGCCATGGATGTTGATGATCCGAATGACTTACGTTTTGTTGGTTTGGATGATCTGAAACATTGGGAACTGGCTCCTTCTAATCCCGCTGCTTTTGAAAAAGCAGGTATTAATTTTTGTTTAACTGCTGCAGATCTTACCAATGTAACTGAGTTTATGGCTAACCTGCGTAAAGCCATTGAATATGGATTAACAGAGCCTAGGGCACTGGACGCACTTACAAAAACACCTGCAAGTTTGCTGGGTATGTATGATAAGATAGGCAGCCTGGATGCAGGGAAAATTGCCAATTTCTTAATAACATCAGGTCCCGTATTTGCCGAAAAAACAGTGCTTTTACAAAACTGGACACAGGGAATAAAAAATGCAGTAAAAGAAGAAACCTGGTACGATGTTAAAGGCAGTTATAATTTAATGGCTAATACTATTGGAGGAACAAGAGCTTATTCGCTTGAGCTGAAAGATGCCGGAGTAGCTAGTTTCATAAGTAAAGACACGGTCACTGGTAAATACAGCTATGATGGCAAACTGGTAAAACTGAGTTATAATGAAGGCCGTGGACCAAACGCCAAAGAAACCATTTTAAGCGGTGTTGCAACCGGCAATGCCTGGAATGGCCGTGGAATCGATGCACAGGGAAATTTGTTTACCTGGACCGCAACGCTTGATAAAAAAGCAGAAATAAAAGCCGATAGCATAAAGATCAAACCACCTTTGGTTTTAGGAAAGGTTACTTATCCTTTCTTAAGTTATGGTTGGGAGGAATTGCCTAAACAGGAAAATATTTTAATTAGAAATGCAACAGTCTGGACCAGTGAAAAAGAAGGTAACCTGGAGAATACAGATGTGTTGGTTAAGGCAGGAAAGATTGTGGCAGTTGGAAAAAATTTAACTGATGCTACAGCCAGGATAGTTGACGCTACTGGCAAACATGTTACTGCCGGCATTATTGATGAACACTCACATATTGCTGCAGCATCTATAAATGAAGGTGGACAAAGTGTTACTTCCGAAGTAAGAATTGGCGATAACCTTAACCCCGATGATATGAATATTTACCGCCAGCTTAGCGGTGGTGTTACAACTTCTCATATTCTGCATGGCTCGGCCAACAGCATTGGCGGACAAACACAATTAATAAAATTACGCTGGGGTGCTAATGACCAGGATCTGAAATTTGCCGGTGCCGATGGGTTTATAAAATTCGCCCTGGGCGAAAATGTAAAAAGAAGTTCTTCCTCACTGGGCAATACCCGTTTCCCCGATACACGCATGGGTGTGGACCAGGTGTTTACTGATGCATTTCAACGGGCAACTGATTACCAGAATGCGATGAAAGCTGCCGGTACAAAAGGTGCCGTAAGAAGAGATTTAGAACTTGATGCTTTGGTGGAAATTATGAACAAGAAAAGGTTCATCACCTGTCACTCTTATGTACAGAGTGAAATTAATGCCCTGATGAAAGTGGCTGACAGGTTTGGTTTTACCGTAAACACCTTCACCCATATTTTAGAAGGATATAAAGTGGCCGATAAGATGAAAGCACACGGTGCCAACGCATCAACCTTCAGCGACTGGTGGAATTATAAGATGGAAGTAGTGGATGCAATTCCATACAATGCCTACATCATGCAAAAAGTCGGGCTCAACGTGGCCATCAATTCTGATGATGCAGAAATGGCACGCCGCTTAAACCAGGAAGCTGCTAAAAGTGTAAAGTATGGCGGTATGAGCGAAACAGATGCCATGGACATGGTTACCATCAACCCGGCAAAAATGCTGCATGTTGATAGCAAAGTTGGCAGCATAAAAGTGGGTAAAGATGCCGACCTGGTTGTGTGGAGCGATAATCCTTTATCTATTTATGCCAGGGCAGAAAAAACAATTATTGATGGTATTATTTATTTCGACAGGGATAAAGATGCTGCCATGCGCATTCGGAATAAAAATGAAAAAGCAAGACTGATACAGAAATTAACCATAGCGAAAAAAAATGCAACACCAGGTACGGGCCCAGGCGCAGGTGGCCGTGGAGCAAGACCCAGGTTTGAAGTAATCAATAGCTGCGAAGATCATGAACATCATAACCACGGCCTGTTAGGCATTGATGCAGATGAAATGGAAAACAATAATTCATCAGAAATTAAAAACTAATTATGAAAAAGATATTTCTTTATATAAGCTGCCTGTTTGCAATAACAACTGTTGCTGCACAGGAAACCATGTCGCCGGCACCGGCACAAAAAGAAACCATTGCGCTAACCAATGCAACCATTCACGTGGGCAACGGGCAGATAATTAATAATGGCACCGTTGTTTTTAAAGATGGAAAAATAACTGAAGTAGGTGCCAATGCTTCTATAGCTGGTGCAAAAGTTATTGACTGCAGCGGCAAGCATATTTATCCCGGTTTAATTTTATCTGCATCGCAATTGGGCTTAATAGAAGTACCCAGCGTACGCTCAACGGTTGACGCTTCGGAGATTGGCGAAATGAACCCAAGTATCCGTTCCCTGGTTGCTTACAATACCGATTCAAAAGTAACGAACACCTTACGCAGCAATGGCATTTTAATAGCCAATATTATTCCCGATGGCGGTGTAATTTCCGGTTCATCTTCTGTAGTGCAGTTAGATGCATGGAACTGGGAAGATGCAGCTTATAAAACTGACATTGGTTTTCATTTTCGCATGCCTTCGTTACTTAACCGGCCACGCGGAAGAGGTGGTTTTGGCGGCCAACAGCCCCCTGTTGACCCTGTAAAAACCGGGCTGGAGCAGATTGAAAAAGTAAAAGTATTTTTCAGAGAAGCAAAAGCATACCTGGCTGTAAACAAACATGAAAGTACCAATCTGAAATTTGAAGCAGTAAAAGGTTTGTTTGATAAAAAACAAAAACTGTTTATCCATTGTAATATTGTAAAAGAAATGCTGCTGGCCATTGATTTTGCAAAAGAGTTTGGTTTTGATGTGGTGTTGGTTGGTGCTGTTGATAGTTGGCAGATTGCCGATCTTTTAAAACAAAATAACATTTCGGTAATTTTAAACCAGTTACACGATTTACCTGCCATGATTGATGATGATATTGACCAGCCATTTAAAACACCTTACCTGTTGCAAAAAGCAGGGGTTTTATTTGCCATTAACGACAATGACGAAAATAGCCGCTACCGCAACCTTGCTTTTAATGCAGGCACTGCAGTAGCCTACGGCTTAAGCAAAGAAGAAGCTTTGAGTTCAATTACTTTAAATGCAGCAAATATTTTAGGTATTGCCAATAAAACCGGCAGTATCGAAATCGGTAAAGATGCCAACATTGTTGTAAGCGAAGGTGATATTTTAGACATGCGTACAAATATTATAGACAATGCTTTTATACAAGGCCGTCAAATTGATTTGAACAATAAACAAATGCAACTGGCAGAGAAATATGAGAAGAAGTATGGGATAAAGTAAAATCTATTTAGTCAAGCCTAAAAAAGCTTGTAATCTTTATTGAAACAGCTTTTACTTATCAATCGGTTCAAAAATTTCTACCAGAAACTATAGATTGTGGCTAAAAACTGGGATATTTAGTTATGCTTACAACGCAAAAACAAACACCCAGCTTGGTTTATTTCATGGGTTATCTGAACTTTTAGACCAGCCCCATCCTCTTTATATTTTATCCAATACAATAAACTGGCAATTTTTTGAAGATCAATTTTCAGTACATTATAGTGAAAATAAAGGGACTCCTGCCAAGCCAATCCGCCTGATGGTATCGTTGCTTATTTTAAAATATTTACGCAATTTGAGCGATGAAAGTCTGGTAGAACAATGGTCAGAAAATAACTACTCTTCTGGGTTTTCTCCAATTGCCTTGTTTAAGTTCTATTTCTGCAATCCAGATACCCACTCCGATTGCCTGCCAGTTTTTAATACCATAAATAGCTCCTAGCAGCTTGGCATAAAGTTTACAAGACATCACATAAGCTATTTGTTTGTCTTCTATAAATTTCATAATTGCCTCACTACAAAAACCACTGTTTGCCGGAACAAACCCACTTTATTATTGGTAAGCATACTAAATGTTTCTTCTAAAAAATTAATATAATTGCTACTGTTACCTGTATTACCACTACGATTCCAGCAATTGGCTACCATCCTTATATCGTTTACAAAAGCAAACAACGGATGATGGCTATTGCGGCCACGTTTGGCAGGATTATACCCTCTCTTACTTCCTTCTTGTTCTCCATAACGGGTAATTACACTGCTATCTACATCCAATGTATAATTATCAAACTGTAACTGATTACAGAACCAGCTGTTTAATTCTATAAATACAGAATGATTAAGGGACGGGGTAAATTTTTTGAAGAACCTTCCAAAAGTAGTACCTGATGCTACCCGTTTCCAACAAAAAATCTGACGTAGCACCTCGTCTAAACGAACCACTGCAGTGTGGCTAAATCTAAAGCAACCAAT
>JBBQLS010000159.1:0-8055 GCA_038328115.1 Chitinophagales bacterium | reverse complement strand
CTTTTAATATCCATCGCTGTTACAACTACTTCATCCATGGTAACATCTTTTGCCACCATATTTATGGTAACCGCACCTGCATCTTTTACTTTGGTTTGCTGCGTGCCAAAATTAATGGAGCTTATTACCAGTACATCGCCCGGCTTGGCGGTAATGGTAAAGTTTCCGTTTGCGTCTGTTTTGGTTCCTGTTTTAGCGCCTTTTAAAAGCACGGAAGCGCCGGAAACCGGATTACCTTTTTCATCCAGCACCCTGCCGGTAACCGCATTTTGCGCCTGTGTTACCAGTGGAATCAGGAAAAACAGAATCGCAATCAATCTGTTTGTAAATTTTCTCATACTTGTTGTTTTGGTTTGTTAAAAAATATTTAGTTAGCAATTGTTTACATGACGGTTATTCCGGCTGCAATATAAGGCTGCAGCAGGGGATGTTCTTTTGGCAATTCAGTTATCAATACATCTACTTTATTCAAATCACACACCTGTATAGGTTGTATCGTATTTATTTTTTCAGAAATCGTGAGACAGACTACTTTTTGCGAAGCTTCAATCATCGTTTGTTTTAATTGCACCACATCCCAATCGCTATCTGTAATGCCGTGCTGCAAATCTATAGCATTGATGCCGAGAATGCATAGATCCGGTTTCAGCGTTTTTATTCTCGCAATCGCATCGGCACCCAGGGTTATTTTTGAATTTTTAGACAATTTATCGCCAATAACAATAACATCAATAAGCGGGTGATGCATGTACTCTACAACGGCCGGAATACTGCCCGATATGAATGTTGCAGATAAATTTACCGGTAAGGATCTTGCCATTTCAATGATGGTTGTTCCGCCACCGGTTAATACAAACATGCCGTCTTTAATAAGATCTGCCGCTTTTTCGCCAATAATTTTTTTATTATCCTGAGAGTAGATTTTTTTAGATGGGTAAGTGATGTCGTTAAATGCATGAGAGAGTGCGCCACCATGAACCTTTATCAGTTTCCCTTTTTCGTCCAGTTCCTGGAGGTCGCGGCGAATGGTATCTTCCGAAACTTCTATCTGGGAGCTTAAAGTATTAGACAATACTTTATTATGCAGATTTACCTGGTGTACAATGTACGCCTGTCTTTCTCTTTTTAGCATTAGTTAGTTATTGTCAACAAAGTAGTAATTTAAGTGCATAAAACAGCAAATTGTCCATAAAAATATTGCACATTGTGTGCAAAAACCTGCATAACCTGCAAAAATCGGGATGTTTGCAGGCTTCTTTCGCATTTATTAGTGAGATGTCTTTTGCCTTTTTCCTATACTGTCTTTTGTTTCTTTTTTTATTTTTTTGAATTTGAGCGTCTGCACCGTATCATTAATTTGTACAGGTGCCAATAATTTGGCTGAATCCTTTGATGTAATATTTTCTTCTTCCTCTACCGGCAGGTAATAATCTCCAAAAATGGAAGTAAGTACTTTGGCATGGTAAATTGCTCTGGTGAATTTATTACCTATTAAAATGATGGTTGCATTTTCTTTAAGTAAACGTATAAAAGCTGCATTGCTGCCATGCCACCAGCCATTGTGATAAATAATTTTATTTCCATCCGGAAAAATATTCATGCGCCAGCCAAGGCCATAATTACGCAGGCCTGGTTTTTCGTTACTGTATGGTGCATAGGCAGCGTTAAGGGTTTCTTCTTTAAAAATCAAACCTGAACGTAAGGCTCTGTCCCAAATAAGCAAGTCACGGGGTGTTGTATAAATATTTTTATCGCCATAAACCTGGTCCAGAAAATTAAAGGTTTCCAATGTTCCCCTCCAGTTGTAGCTGGGTATGGCCTTTAATGTATCGGCTAATGAAAAAACATAAGTATGGTTCATTTGCAATGGCTTTAAAAAAGTCCGGTTTATGTAATCGGCATATTTTAGTCCGGTAATTTTTTCAATCAGCAGGGCCAGTAATGCATAATTTGTGTTGCAATATGAAAAGTGTGCACATGGGGGAGCAATATCCGGCAGCTCTGCTTTTCGGGTAATTAAATAATTCAGTACATCTTCATTTTTCACAAAACGGGTTTTATCCCATCCCAGGGTTTCCATAAAATAATTATAATTGGGCAAGCCGCTGCGGTGGTTTAGCAGACAGCGTACAGTTAAACCCGGATAGTTAAATGCAGGAAAATATTTACTAAACTCATTATCAATATTCAGTTTACCATCCTGCCATAATTTTAAAACAGCCATAGCAGTAAATGTTTTTGAAATAGATGCAATGTGCATGGGAGTACTATCTGTAATGAAGTCTTTTCCCGGCAAATGACCGGTTCCATTATATTTTTCAAAAACGATATTACCGTCTTTGGCAACAATCATTCCGCCATTAAAACCTTGTAGAGATAAAACCGTATCATACCATGCCTGGCAGGCTTTTTTAATTTTTTCGATTTCTGCTGCTGAAATTTTACCGGGTTTGGGAAGGTTTATAATTGCAATACTGTCTTTAGTAATATTTTTTTTTGAGGAAGGAGAAGAATTGCAGCCACTGCTAAAAAGCAGGTACACAGGCAAGACCATTAAAAAGTGCAACGAATGCCTGTAAAACCTGATTCCCGTTAATGCCATTATAAATTTTTAAGCCTTAGATAGAATATATTTGTGCAAAATACGCAGTAATCAGCATGGCAGATAAAAAAATAACCAGTTATCCCAAAGAAAAGATAAACATTCTTTTTTTAGAGAATATCAGTGATGTGGCAGTAAAACATTTCAATGCATCGGGATATGCCAGTGTTAAAAAGATAAACGGAGCTTTAACTGAACCGGAATTGATTGCGGCCATTGAAGGTGTACACCTGCTGGGCATTCGCAGTAAAACACTGATAACAAAAAAAATATTAGACGCAGCGCCCAAACTACAGGCAATTGGCTGTTTTTGCATTGGTGTTAACCAGGTTGATCTAAAAGCAGCAACAAAAAACGGTGTTGCTGTTTTTAATGCACCATACAGCAACACCCGCAGCGTTGCCGAGCTGGTGATTGGTGCCTCCATCATACTCATCAGAAAAATTGTAGATAAAAATAAAGCAGCCCACGAAGGTGTCTGGCTTAAAGAAGCAAGCGGCAGTTATGAGTTGAGAGGAAAAACGCTCGGCATTATCGGCTATGGCAATATTGGCAAACAGGTAAGTGTGCTGGCCGAAAGTATTGGTATGAAAGTTATTTTTTATGATGTAGAAACCCAGTTGCCATTGGGGAATGCCGAAAGCCGAAAAAGCCTGAAAGATGTGGTAAGCAAATCTGACATTATAACATTGCATGTGCCTGAACTGGCGAGTACAAAAAACCTGATCAGCAAAAGCATAATAAAGCAATGTAAGCAAGGCAGTATTTTAATAAACTATGCAAGGGGAGAAGTGGTTGACCTGGATGCATTGCGTATTGCTTTACTTGACGGCCACATTGCCGGTGCAGCAATAGATGTTTTTCCGGTGGAGCCTGAAAAAAACGGTGATCATTTCAAATCGCCATTGCAGGGTTTAAGCAATGTGCTGCTTACGCCGCATATTGGTGGCAGCACACAGGAGGCACAAGCCAATATAGGTGATGATGTAAGCAATAAATTATTTAATTATCTTGAAAAGGGTATCAGTACCGGCTCTCACAGCATTCCTGAACTGGCGCTGCCGCCACAGGAAGGTACTCACCGCATTTTACATATCCATCATAATGTGCCCGGCGTACTTTCAGAGATTAACACACAATTAAGCAATCACAAGATCAATATTCTTGCACAATACCTTAAAACAAATGATGCTATTGGTTATGTAGTGCTGGATGTAAATAAGAACCTGAGCAAAAATGCATTGGAGCTGTTGCGTACGGTTAAGGGTACTATAAAAGTGAGAATGCTGTACTAATTACATTTTCTTTCAAAAATAAATTGATCAGGAGCCTCGTTAAACGGTTGCTCCTTTTTTGTATCGGCAAATTCAGTTGGTAATTTAATTTATTTCCTAAATTTTCAAAATTTATTGAAAACTTAGTATCTTTGCAATTAAATAGCAAACAAATGAAACTCATAATAATCGGGGGAGGCTTTGGAGGCCTGCGACTTGCCCGTAAACTCAGTAATAAGCCCGGCTTTGATATCACATTGATAGACCGTTTCAACTACCACCAGTTTCAACCCTTATTTTACCAGGTGGCTACTGCAGGGCTGGATGCCAGCAATATTTCTTTTCCGTTGCGCAAGGTTTTTCATAAAAGTAAAAATGTACGTATCAGAATGGCGGAGGTTCAAAAATTACTTACTTCAGAAAGGAAAGTGGTTACCGATATTGGCGATTTTGACTATGATGTGCTGGTGATTGCAACCGGTGCCGACACAAATTTTTTTGGCAACGAGCAATTGATCGCCAATGCTTTCCCCATGAAAAGTACAGTGGAGGCATTGCAACTGCGGCATCGGTTGCTGCACAATTTTGAAGATGCGTTGAATGTAAAATCTGATTTGGAGTTGCAACGCCTGATGAATATTGTAATAGTGGGCGCAGGTCCAACAGGGGTAGAGTTAAGTGGAGCTATTGCTGATATGAAAAGGTTTGTGCTGCCAAAAGATTATCCTGAACTTGATTTTACGCAGATGAAAATTTATTTGCTGGAAGGTACGGGTAAAACACTGGCAGCCATGAGTGAGAAATCAAGTGAGGAATCACAGAAATATCTGGAAAAATTAGGGGTGACAGTTTTGACAAACTCATTACTAAAAAACTATGATGGAAAAACAGTGGAACTGCAAAACGGCGATACCATTGAAACGGCCATGGTAATTTGGGCTGCCGGTATTAAAGGAAATGTACCTGAAGGTATAAGTGCCGATTTAATTGCAAGAGGTAATCGTATAAAAGTAAACAGGCACTGCCAGGTACATGGGTTTGAAAATGTGTATGCAATAGGTGATGTGGCTTACATGGAAGAACCTGCCTGGCCAAACGGCCATCCGCAGGTAGCACCTGTAGCTATGCAACAGGCCGATATGCTGGTAAATAATTTACGCCGTCAGGAAATGAAAAGTGGTGATACCAATTGGGAAGAATTTGTTTACAACGATAAAGGCAGTATGGCCACCGTTGGCCGTAACCTGGCTGTGGTTGATATGCCTAAACCTAAATTGCATTTTGGTGGTTTTTTTGCCTGGATGATATGGATGGGCTTGCATTTAATGTTGATCTTAGGTGTAAAAAATCGCTTCTTTGTTTTCAGCAACTGGCTGTATAATTATTTCACCTACGATCAGAATTTACGGTTGATATTTAAAGAATTTTACAGAGAAAAGAAAGTAAAGTAATCGAAACAATGGCTTCAACATTTTTAAGTGCAACCTGGAAGAACCTGATTATGGCAAATTATATTGTTGATCCGGCTGTTCTTACACCTTATCTCCCCAACAAAACAGAACTTGATTTATTTAATGGTAAAGCTTATGTAAGTCTCGTTGGATTTATGTTTTTGAACACGAGGATACTTGGTTTTAAAATTCCATTTCATGTAAATTTTGAAGAAGTGAATCTACGGTTTTATGTACGGTATAATGATAACGGAACCTGGAAACGGGGCACAGTTTTTATCAAAGAGATTGTTCCAAAACCGGCCATCAGTTTTATTGCCAACACCGTGTATCATGAAAAATATGATACCAAAAGAATGAAACATCATACAACTGAAACTGTAGAGGAAATTAATTTAAGCTATCAATGGAAGCATAAAAATAACTGGAACTGTATTGAAGCATCTGCTGAAAAACCTTCACAGCCAATGGTTTCAGGTAGCGAAGAAGAATTTATTGCAGAGCATTACTGGGGTTACTCTAAATATAATGAAGCAACAACGTTTGAATACAATGTGCAACATCCTGCATGGAAAATATTTCTGGTAAAGCATTATTTGATTAATTGTGATTTTAAGTCGCTGTATGGCGACTCGTTTTCAAATTTGAAAGATGGAAAACCCAATTCAGTTTTTGTAGCAGAGGGATCGGACGTATCTGTCCTTAAAAAAAGAAATTTATAATGTATCCAGTTGTTTCAATACTTTTTTAGCCCTGCTCTTAAATCCGGCAGACTGATGGGGCAACTGATCTTCAATAATCAATTTCAACTCTGGCTTAATCTCGGGATAATATTTTGCAAGATTGGCGATGACCGACATAGAGAAAACTTTAACTGCCAGTGATTCTTTGGGCGATTCCAGGCAGGTAAAGCATAAGTCCATTATTTCGCCATGGTATTTTTCGGGCAATTCAATTTCCTGCATAAAACGAATACTGTTGCGCTTTACCGCATCATGGAGATTTGGCTTTTTAAGTTTTAGCATCAGCGTTTTCCAATGTTTGTTTATTAATACAGGATAAGCATCAACACAATAGCTTACAGGCCAGGCACTCCTTTGTACAACGCGGTATTCATCATGTAGAAAAAGATAAAACAGTTCATCAAAACGTGGCTGGCTGTTACCAACCCATTTCACAATCTTTGTACATTGCGCTTTGGAATGTTCCTTTAATATTTCATTTCTTAAGTTCACGAATTATGCGAATTACACTAATTACACGAATTTAGCAGTTATGAAGGAAATTTTATTTCAATTTGGATTAACTGATCAAAACTTTCTGGTTTTACCTTTTGGCTGCGGATTGATAAATACAACCTGGAAGATTACCGATAAAGAGGGCAATGCAATATATGTTCTTCAAAAAGTAAATCAACAAATTTTTAAACAACCGGATGATATTGCTTTTAATATCAGGCTGATTGATAATTACCTGTGGAATCAATTTCCAGATTATTTATTTGTGTCGCCTGTTGCTACCATTACAGGTAATGAACTTGTGAAATGGGATGACGGATTTTACCGGATGTTCCCTTTTATTAAAAATTCCCATACCATAAATATTGTTGAAAAACCGCAACAGGCTTATGAAGCAGCCCGGCAATTTGGAAAGTTTACAAAACTATTATCTGGCCTGAATGTCACGCAATTAAAAATAACCCTGCCCGATTTTCATAACCTGCAGCTACGTTATCAGCAATTTGAAAAAGCATTACAAACCGGTAACCCCGAAAGAATAACGCAATCAAAAGACCTGATTGCAGCGATCAAACTTAACAAAAGGATTGTTGATGAATTTGAAATTTGTAAAGAAAAATTTACCATAAGAGTAACACACCACGATACCAAAATCAGCAATGTATTGTTTGATGAAGCTGATAAAGGGTTGTGTGTGATTGATCTGGATACAGTTATGCCGGGCTATTTCATCAGCGATGTGGGAGATATGATGCGTACATATTTGTGTGCAGTTAGTGAAGAAGAAAAAGACTTTTCAAAAATTATCGTTCGTAAAGAATTTTATGATGCTATTGAAAGTGGTTATTTATCAGAAATGGGAGCGGAGTTGAATGAAATTGAAAAACAATACTTCCATTTTGCCGGAGTGTTTATGATCTATATGCAGGCAATCCGGTTTTTAACCGACCATTTAAATGATGATTGTTATTACGGAGCAAGATATACAGGGCATAATTTTGTAAGAGCCGGAAACCAAATCACTTTATTGCAACGGCTGCAGCAGTTTGAAAATGAACTGTTAGCCGTGTCATCTTGAGCTTGTCGAAAGATTGTTGAAGGTGGGTTACTGGTTATTTATTCAGCTCAATCTTTTCTCCAACCGGATGCTCAGCTATAAAAGTTAAACCCAGCAAGGCTGCCATCGTTTGTGCAAACTGTTTTTGATACAACTGCTGATTTGTTTTTACTTCTCCTTTAGCTTTTACACCCGGCCCCATAGCCGCCATCCATATCTGGTAACTGTCTTTTATCGTGTTGTTGTGGCTTGTCCATTCTTCTTTTTTTGCATCACCGCGGCCGTGATCTGTTGTAATAAAAAGAGCGGTCTTGTTTTTATAAAATGGATCTGATTGTATATAATTCCAGATATCCTGTATCCATTTGTCAACCATATTAGCTGCATTTAAATAATCCCTGTATTGCCCGCTGTGAGCCCATTCATCGGTTTC
>JBBQLS010000158.1:0-8084 GCA_038328115.1 Chitinophagales bacterium | reverse complement strand
TGCCATGCAAATCTTAGTTATAGCTGCTACAGTGCCCGAAATCGAGCCGTTTACAGTTGCAAACAGCCAGGTTGATGTGCTGATAACCGGTGTAGGTGTTCCTTCAACCATGTATCACCTGCAAAAACGTATTCAGCAGGTAGATTATGATTGTATTATCCAGGCAGGCATTGCAGGCACTTTTACAAATGATATTGAATTAGGAAAAGTAGTATTGGTGCAACAGGATTGCTTTGCTGATATTGGCATTGAAGAAAAAGAAATTTACAGCCCCATTTTTAATACCAGTTTTGCCGATAAAGATGAATTTCCTTTTACCGATGGCTGGTTGGTGAATTTAAATGAAGCATTAATAAAAAGTAATTTACCAAAAGTAAAAGCACTTACAGTAAACAAGGTAAGCGACAGCGAATTGCAAAAGCAACAATTCATCAGCACATTTAATGCAGCTATAGAAAGTATGGAAGGTGCTGCATTGCATTATGTTTGTTTACAGGAAAAAATCTCTTTCCTCCAGCTAAGATCAATCAGTAACCAGGTTGGCGAAAGAGATAAAATAAAATGGAAGATGAAAGACGCCATTGAAAATTTAAACAAAGAACTTTCAAAACTATTTAACCAATTAACGAATTAACGAATGACTTTAACACTGGGCTTCTCTCCCTGCCCAAACGATACTTTTATATTTGATGCGCTGGTAAATAATAAAATAGATACTGAAGACATTGAATTTAATGCAGTATTGGAAGATGTGCAAACCCTTAATCAATGGGCATTAGAAGCAAAACTGGATCTTACCAAATTAAGCTATGGCGTATTGCCACTAGTATTAGATAACTATATTGTTTTAAATAGCGGCAGCGCATTAGGAAAGGGGGTGGGGCCGCTCTTAATATCGAACGGTGAATATGAAATGTTGAATGTGGAAGAAAATACGATTGCCATACCCGGAGAAAATACAACCGCACATTTACTTTTTTCATTGGCTTACCCAAATGCAATAAACAAAGTTTTTTTAAGGTATGATGAAATTGAAAATTTTGTTTTGGAAGAAAAAGGGCTTGGTGTAATTATTCATGAAAATCGTTTTACCTATGCAGAAAAAGGTCTGCATAAAATTATTGACCTGGGCGATTTTTGGGAGAAAGAAACCAACAACCCTATTCCGCTTGGAGGTATTGTTGCCAGCAGAAATATATCTGCGGAAATACAACAAAAAGTTGACCGGCTTATAAAAGCGAGTATAGAATACGCCTACACCAATTATCCGGCATTGAATGATTATATACGCAGGCACTCGCAGGAAATGAGTGAAGATGTTATGCGAAAGCATATTGATCTTTATGTAAACAATTATTCCATCAATTTAGGGGAACAAGGGAAAAACGCCA
Organism: Chitinophagales bacterium; assembly: GCA_038328115.1. Classification (GTDB taxonomy): domain Bacteria; phylum Bacteroidota; class Bacteroidia; order Chitinophagales; family Chitinophagaceae; genus Ferruginibacter. The sequence continues at coordinate 6,693 of JBBQLS010000158.1, read as the reverse complement.
TACAAAAACTACTGGCGGTTTATCAAAATCTTAATGCAGGACATTTACCCACCCCGGTTGATATTTTTGTGAAATCTGCCAATTAAAATCCATCACTTTTAAGAGTGGCTTTATAAACTTCCAGGCATCGCTTGCGGGCAAATTCATGATCAACAATAGGTTGGGGATAATTCAGTTCATTTAATTCCGGCACCCATTTATTAATGTATGCCAGCTCAGGATCAAACTTTTTTGTTTGCAGGTAGGGGTTAAATATTCTGAAATACGGAGCCGCATCGCAACCACTACCTGCAGCCCATTGCCAGCCGCCGTTGTTTGCAGCAAGGTCAAAGTCAAGTAGCTTTTCTGCAAAATAAGCTTCGCCCAGCCGCCAGTCGAGCAGCAAATGTTTGGTTAAAAAAGAAGCAACAATCATACGAACCCGGTTATGCATAAAACCGGTTTCATTTAGTTCACGCATGCCGGCATCTACAATGGGATAACCGGTTTGTCCCTTGCACCATTTATCAAACTCCCCTGCATCATTTCGCCATTCAATAAAGTCGTAGGCCGGTTTAAAAGCTTTACTATGACCCACCTGCGGAAAGTGCCATAGTATCATCTGGTAAAAATCACGCCAGATCAACTCATTTAAAAAAGTTTCACTTAACCCACTGCATTGTGCAGCAATCTGCCTTATGCTTACTGTACCAAACCGCAAGTGAACGCCCAGTTTAGAAGTACCATGAATAGCCGGAAAATTACGCTGTTGCTGGTATTTTGAAACCAATTCATTATTTAATTCTTTGGATGGAAATGACATTGCTGTTTCCATAAAACCTATCACAGACAATGCCGGAATGTCTTTTGCAGGTTGCTTTATAAAATTATTGTAATATTTTTCAGTTGGGTATGGTTTAAAATGAAATGGTCTTAAAACCGCTTTCCATTTTCTGCTGTAAGGCGTAAAAACTGTGTACGGTTTACCATCATCCTTCAGCACTTCGTCTTTTTCAAAAATTACCTGGTCTTTAAAACTATACAGCGATGCGCCTTTTGTTTTAAGAAAGGCTGCAATGGCTGCATCCCTGTCTCTGGCATAAGGTTCATAATCATGATTGGTAAATACTTTTTCAATTTTGTAAGTTGATGTTAATTTTTTAAACGCCTCGGCAGGCGTACCATAAAAGATCTCCAGTGTTGATCCAATACTCAACAGTACCGATTGCATTTCATGTAAGGCAGCATGAATAAATGCTACCCGCTTGTCTGTTTTATCAGCAAGTTTATTCAGTATATTTTTGTCAAAAATAAAAATCGGTATTACCGGGTTTTTACTTTTAAGTGCCTCGTAAAGCCCTGCATTATCTGTCAAACGCAGATCACGCCTGAACCAAAATATATTAACTGTATGCAATGGTAAGTATCTTTGATGATGTTGTGACTATAACAACAACGCTATGCTTTTGTTGAAAATACAGTAGCATAAATTTTTTGCGCCTGGTTGCAGGTATATTCTTTATCGCCTGCCCTTTGCACCCAACGCATATTGTAAATGGAGTTTGATAAGAAAACTTCATCAGCTTTATCCAATTCGGAAATGCTCAACTGACCCTCAACTAATTTATACCCTGCAGTTGTTAAGCTGTTAATAATATGCTTACGCATTATTCCGGAAATACAGGCTTCCTGAAGGGCTGGTGTATAAACAACTTCATCTTTAATTAGAAAAATATTGGCAATGGTGGTATCACAAAGCCTGCCATCCGTATTCAGCAAAATGGCATCGTTCCATTTTTCTTTTTTTGCATGTAGTGCCGCCATAACATAAGGTAAAAAGTTATTGTGCTTGAGGTTGCTGAGTATATCAAAATTTTTTTTCACATCAGCATAAACACCCAAAACCAATCCATTACTGTTCCAGGTGCCGGTTTCATCTGCAAGCTCCCGGGTTTCAATAAAGTAATTTGGTTTATGATCAATTTCGTCATACAATCCGCCAGCTCCTCTGAATACAGTTAATCGTATTCTTGCATTTTTAATGTGGCCGTTTTTCTTTAACAGGCCTTCTATCTCATCCTGTAACCGGTCGGGTGTAAAATGTTTGGGAATATTAAATTGCAATACCTGCATTGCTTTCCAAAGTCTGGCTAAATGCTCATCTAAAAACTCTGGTTGGCTGTTTATGCTTTTGATGGTTTCAAAAAGCCCATCGCCAAACCTTAACCCACGGGTACCTGCCGACAATACAGCGGCTTCTTCTTTACATAATTTTCCGTTAAAAATAAAATAGTTCATCATCAAATATACTACAGCACAACCAGGTATAAGTGCCTTAAAAAAAACACCCCCGATTTACCGAGGGGAATTTTGCATTAAAGAAAAACGGGGTTTACAAAAAATTATGTTCAGATCTCTTCATTTAGAATATTGTGCTTAACAGCATACATAATTAAACCGGCCGTACTTTTGGCACCGGTTTTTACCTTCAGTTTATCACGTATTGCTTCCACCGTACGTGGACTAAGATCTACTATGTCGGCAATTTCCTTAGTACTTTTCTCTTCGCACATCAACTTCAGTATCAGCATTTCTTTGTCGTTCAGATGTGCCTCCTGCTGCATACTGCGCTGGGGCATTATATCGTTACGCTGTTTCAGGTTAGTTAATAAAGCCTTATTGGTCAGCGAGTTAAAATAATATTCCTGGTGAAAACAGGTCTTAATAGCTTCGTAAATAATTTCGCTGTCGCTGGTTTTGGTGAGGTAGCTGTTGGCTCCTATCTCCATCAGCTTGGTAATCATACTGTGGTCATCCATCATGGTGAGCATAATGATACGCACCTGCGGATACAATTTTTTTATTTCTGGCAGTACGGTAATACCGTCCATAATCGGCATCTGTATATCCAGCAGAATTACATCTACTGGTATCATTTTCAGCATATTAAGCAAGTGCATGCCATTGTCGGCTTCGGCCACCACTTTTACGTCTTTTTTAGCACTCAAGGCGGTTTTTACACCAGCCCGGTATAGTACATGGTCGTCGGCAATGATTATTTTTATGGGTTCATTTATACTTTCGTTCATAATCATATAACAGGTTTTTGGGTAGTAACGGATTATTATTCACGTCTTTATAACGTAAAGTGCAAGTTCAAATTATATTCAAAAAAAATAAAGCGTGTAAATACCCTTTGTAAGGGATGGGGTTTTTACGCAAAAGTAAGTGGGAAATAAACGTTTTATAAATAAATATTTTAAGGATATACTTGTTACAGCTGAGTTTCACGAGCGATAGAAGGATGTAATATTACGTCATATTTGTAAAAGACAGGATTGAGCAGTGATTATTTTTCGTCCTGAATCCATAAATTATTGGCAAATCGCATCTTAAAAATCTGCTGTAGTAGAGTTTTGCATGGTTATGAAATAAAACGGCTGATATAAAGATGGAAAAAACCTGAATTTTGAACCCATGGCAAAAAAATGGAAAATAATAATTTTTTAGAGTAATTTTTCTGTTGAAAAAACTTACTATTGTTAAAAAAATACACTATATGAAACTGCATGGATTCATTGTAATACTTGGGTCAGTCATAATAGCAATGAGTTTTATAACTGCTCTTTTTTTTGCCCATAAAACAAAGCCTGCTTATTACAGGTATATTTTTTTCTTTATTATATTAGGTTTATTATTATCTGTAAATACAATTTCCAGTAATAATTATACCTGGCGGTATGGATTAAAATTTAGAATCTTTATTGAACAGTTATTAGTATTTCTACAATATATTATGTTTGGTCAATTTTTTTCGAACCTGCGTAAAAATTCTGTTTTTTTAAAAAAAGTTAAATGGATATTTCTTTTATCGATTCCAATATTGTTCGTATTAATTATTGCTGTTCATTTGGAAAATATTGAGGTAAGACCAAGTTTAGTTCCCAATTTAGTTCAACTTATTTTTTGTTTTTTTTACCTGAAAGACGTGTTGAACAACAAACCGACCGTGGTACTCGTGCAATCATCGGCTTTCTGGCTGGTTATGGGTATTTTTTTCTCCTCTTGTATAAGCTTCCCGGTTATTTCCTTAATGCCATTTATTTCTAAAAACGAAACCATTGCTAATCTGCGTTTCCAGATTTTTTCAATACAAAATATGTCGCTCATTATAATGTACCTATTCATCATTAAAAGTTATGTATGCTTAAAGCACCCTCAGTATTCATAATAGTTTTCATTGCGGTTTCGGTAATGCTGATATTGACCATGGCAATATTCATATCCTTAATAATTTTCCGATACCAGCAGAAACAAAACGCCTATTTCAAAGATATTGAAGCTCTTAAAACGTCGCACCAGAATATTTTACTGCAATCGCAATTGGAAATACAGGAACAAACTTTTCAAAACATATCGAGGGAGATACATGATAATATAGGGCAAAAGCTGACACTTGCAAAACTGTATATGAACACGCTAGATTTTACCGATACCCAAAAAGCAAAGCTGCAGGTAAACGATTCTGTTAACATCATTTGCGAAGCCATTGCCGAACTAAGCGATCTGAGCCGGAGCATGAGCAGTGAAATTATTTTAAACTATGGCCTTATTAAAGCGCTGGAGTTTGAAACGGAACAACTGGCGGGATCCGGGATCTACATAATTAATTTTTCTGCCACGGGCAATCCTGTTTTTATGGATATCGATACCGAGCTGCTGGTATTTCGCATGGTACAGGAGGCGCTGAACAATATTGTAAAACACGCCGCCGCAGCAGTAATTGATATAAACCTGCATTATACCGGCAATTTACTTACCGTACTGGTAAATGATGATGGCAAAGGTTTTAATTCATCTGAAGCGGGGCACGGTGCCGGGTTACAGAATATAAAAAAAAGAGCCACCATTTTGAAGGGAAATGTAGCCATAAGCAGTACTCCCGGGAGTGGCACCAAAATTAAAATTGAAATACCATTGTAATGGAAACAATAAAGCTCTATAAAATAATACTGGCAGATGATCATATCCTTTTGCGTGATGCCCTGGCAAACCTTATAGACAATTTGGGCGAATTTGAAGTGGTTGCAAAAGCGGCCAATGGCGGCGAAGTAATTGAATTGATTCAGAAGGGGCAACAGGCGGATATTTTATTGATGGACTTAAATATGCCGAAAATGGATGGTTATGAAACGGCAAAATTGCTGGCTAAGCAACAACCGCACTTAAAAATAGCTATATTGACCATGTATAACACAGAGATACTGCTGATACGTTTATTACAGGCGGGTGTTTACGGTTTCCTAAAGAAGGATATTCATCCACATGAACTACATGATGCATTACTTAGAATAGCTGCAGGAGATTATTATTACAGCAATCATATTACTGCAAAAATAGTTTCTCTTTTAAGAAAACAAGAAAAGGGACAGGCCACTTTTGAAAAATTATTTTTAACTGACTACGAAATTGAATTTTTAAAATTGTGTGCAACAGATATGACCTACCTGGAAATTGCAGGAATCCTAAAGCAAAAACCCAAGTATATTGATAATTTCAGGCAAGCATTATTTTTAAAATTGAAGGTAAACAGCCGTGTTGGCCTGGCCATCTTTGCCATCAAAAACGGAATGATCAGTTTCTGAGAAAGATAATTTAAACCGAAGATTTTTCAAAAAAAAATTATTCTATCAGTTTATTACGCATACCATACATAATTAAACCGCCAATGGTCTTTGCATCTACCTTGGTCTTCATATTCTGGCGTATGGTTTCAATGGTTCGTGGGCTCAGGAAAATTATCTTTGAAATTTCTTCTGTGGTTTTATCTTCTGAAAGCAATTGCAATATCTTTAGTTCCTTTTCGTTAAAATTTACAGGGGTATTGCTGCCATAGTGTTGCCTCACATTTTTTTTCTGCATCAGCTTTCCCATCACAGCCTTGTTTACCAGTTCATTAAAATAAAAATCATCATTCATACAGGTAAGTATGGCTTCGTATATTTCTTCCGGATCCGTTGTTTTGGTTAGGTAGGCATTGGCACCCATTTCCATCATCTTACTGATCATCTGCTGATCATCATACATGGTAAGCACAATAATTTTAATATCCTCATATTCCTTTCTTATTAGCTGTATTGCGTTAATACCATCCATTTCGGGCATCCGGATATCCATTAAAAGTACTTCGGGTTTTTTTATTGCAATTTTGTGCATCATATCTTTACCGTCTTCAGCTTCCCAAATCATTTTAAGATCCAGCTTGCCGGAAAGGGCCATTTTTATTCCATCCCTGAAAATTTTATGGTCATCGGCAATTGCAATTTTTATCAGGCTGTCGTTTCGCATAGTATTTGATAATTGGTTTGATAAAAAGACGCTTCAAGTTACAATTTTCATTTTACATCTATTCATTTTCTGACATTAATTTGTGTACCTAATTTCATCAAATCCTTTATTATCAATGCCTCCCGTAAAACCACAGCGTACATTTACTAACGCAGTTTCCGGGTATAATACGCAAAGAAGTTGCATAAGTACTTTTTAAAAGGTATTTACTGTAAACAAAAAAAGAGCATTAATCCGCTTGTACAGGTATAGTAGCCGGTATACATTTGTACCAGTTGATTGACATTGGTTAAACGAATATTCCATCATCCAATTATCCAATAGAAATACAAAATAGTTCCAATTATCTGCGAAGAACCTTTGTTT
>JBBQLS010000157.1:0-8092 GCA_038328115.1 Chitinophagales bacterium | reverse complement strand
CCTTCACAGCTAAGCCTTTCAGAACATTTTTTGAATTCAAAATAGTTCACTATTCTTTCATCCAAAAAATAACCTGAAACCCTTATCTGTTTTGTATTTGAAACCCTCGCTACGATTTCAACTGCAAAATCAGGGTTTAATGTGAGAGGTATTCGTGCAAAATAGCCGGTAAATTTCCCTGAGGGAAAATTACAGCGTTAATTAACAACTCATTAAATCGGGGGATTGCTGCCGGAGATAGTGATCCAAAGGGTTATCGGGTATTTTCAACAATTATATAATCTGGCTTTAAAACCAAAGTACTGCTTTATTCTGCTGTTGCAGATAGGCGGTTTAGCAGGGTTTTGTAACTGTACCCGGAAATACTGTTATGAAATAGCTGAACCTTACATTTTAAAAGTTTCTATGGCACAGTACCCCAGTGCGCAAAACCATGCTGCATACCTGAATCGGTAACAATCAGTAAGTTTAATGCAGGTGCATATTTATAACTCTTGTCCGGCAGGTTTTTATTTTAGATTGGCAGGCGAAATTTATTCTGCTGTTGTTGGATCAATAATTGTTTTTACTTCGCTTACTGAGTTAGCAGGAAAGCCACCCTGCGTAGCATGTTCACGAACCATTTGCTCATTGGGGGCAATGTAAACACAGTAAATTTTATCAGCGGTTACATAGCTTTGTAACCATTGAATTTGAGGCCCCATGTTGCTTAATACTCCGCAGGAGGTTTGAGAAATTCCTTTTAATTGTTCAGCAGTTAAGTTACCAGCTCCTGGTATTTCTCTTTCAATTACATACTTTGGCATGTTACTAAGGTTTTTAAGTTTATTTCCTACTCGTATGGCTTTTCGGTATCGCCGCGATTAAAAAGTGGTAACTGGTCTACTTTTTTTAAAGTTAATACAATAATTTAGTTTGGCAAAGGCTGGTCATGGAAAACTGATTTCCAGCTTCGGCACAGGTGCAAATACTTAACTTAACACTAGCATAGCTATGCCTGCAAATACTGTAACAAAACAAAAAAGCTAAAGTTTAGCGTTTAAAAGCTTACTTCGGCACAAACCTGCCCGGCAGGCAGTTACTCCATTGCATAAAAGCCTTACTGGATATATGATCCGGTAATTGAGCGTTTTATACAAACAAATAAAAAAATGCCCGGCGTTTATAAATATCCGGCTAAGAAAATTGAAAAATGCAAGAGGCGACAGCTTGCAATAGCTGTCACCTCTTGCAAGTTGTACGTTTTTTGAAGTTTGCTGATGAGAAAGTCTGTATTTTCCTTCAGAAAAAATATATGTTAACCCGCTGAATTTTCATTTACAGTTAAAGTACCATTGCTATATTTACTTCTCTTAAAACAATTTTATGCGTTATAGTATTTTGCTGGTAATATGTTTATTGGCAGTCGCTGATGCTACTGCACAGGTTAATAACCAGGGTGTAAAACCACCGGTTATCGACCTGTCCATTTTCAGTGATAATGCTCATCACTGGTACGATATTAATGAAAAAGGAGCCGTGATATTACCCAGGCCAGAGCACCCCAGGTATAAGTCTGATGAAATTACCGCCATTGCCGACAACATATTGTTGTACCAGAAAAACAATGGTGGCTGGCCTAAAAATTATGATATGCAGGCTATCCTCACAGCCCAACAGCAGGACAGCCTGGTGCAGGCAAAATCTGCAGCAAATACCACTTTTGATAACCGCACTACTTACTCACAGGTTGATTACCTGGCCAAAGTATATGATTATACCAGAGCCGAAAAATACAGGCAGGCGGCACTACAGGGGCTCGATTTTATTATGGCGGCGCAGTACAGTAACGGCGGCTGGCCACAGTATTATCCATTGGAAGAAAACAATTACAGCCGCTATATCACTTACAACGATGATGCTATGGCGGGTATTATGTTGTTACTGAAAGATATCACTGACGGCAAACCTCCATATAGTTTTATTGATGCGGAACGCAGGTTTAGGTTGCAAACAGCCTGGGATAAAGGACTGGATTGTATTATTAAAACCCAGATCAGTGATGCAGGAAACCCAACTGCCTGGTGCCAGCAATACGATGAGGTTACCATGCAGCCTGCATGGGCAAGAAAATTTGAACCGGCGAGTATTTGCAACGGCGAAAGTGTGAAGATTGTACAGCTGTTAATGAGCATCAGGAATCCTTCTATACCGGTTATTGATGCAGTTAAAAATGCTGTGTTGTGGTTTCAGCAATCAATGATACTGCATACCCGTGTAGAAACATTTGCAGCCCCCGAACTGGTTACACCGTACCGCATTTCCACAACCGATAAGCGTGTAATAACTGATTCATCGGCGGCACCTATATGGACCCGCTATTATGAATTAAAAACGCACCGGCCTTTATTTTGCAACCGCGACAGTAAAGTTGTTTATTCTCTTGCTGAAGTGCAGCGTGAAAGAAGAGACGGATATGGCTGGTACACTTATGAGCCACAAAAGGTACTGGACAAATATCCCGCCTGGAAAAAGAAATGGGTGCCTTAAAATTTCTCCCTTCACACAAGCACAAGGCCACTAACCATTTCCGTTTTACATACAAGGATAGGCAGTAAAACATCAGCAAAAATACCATTGACCGAAGCGCCGGCAGGTTTCATTGTTTACGATGTTTTGGAGTTTGAAGGTAATTATCTGCGTGTCGAACCCTTCATAAACAGGCGCAATTTATTGGAAAAGAAAATTTCAGATGGGCATCATAATTCAAAAAAGTTGTAGTTACTATTTACGCTAATAAGATTTGAACAACATAAAAACATACGGGACATAGAAAAACACATAGTCCTATGTGAAATCCTGTGTTTCTATCTTCCTATATGGTTCATAAAAATTCTCAGGCACCATTTACGCTAATAAGATTTGAAAAACATAAAAACATACGGGACATAGAAAAATACATAGGCCTATATTAAACCGTATGTTTCTATCTGCCTATGTGGTTCAGGAAATTTGAAGGCAGTATTTACACTAATAATTTTTAACTTACCCGCTAATTGAACCTACAATCAACAACAGGATATAAAGTTATAAACGACTGGCTACAACAAAAAGGTAACCAGCCATTTTTATTTCAATTACAAACCTGGCAGGAAATACAGCGTAAAAAAAGCGGCCTTGTAAATGCACCTACCGGTTACGGTAAAACCTATTCTGTTTTCTTGGGTGCTGTGATTGATTTTATAAATGAGCATCCAACAAATTATCTTACTAAAAAAAATAACGGTCTGCAATTAATATGGATGACGCCTTTAAAAGCCCTGACAAAAGATATTGGCCGTGCCATGGAGGAAGTGATATTTGAATTGGGCATGCAATGGCGGGTGGGTGTTCGCAATGGTGATACCAGTATCAGCGAACGGCAAAAACAAAAACGTAGTATGCCGGAAGTGCTGATCATTACTCCTGAAAGTTTACATCTTTTACTGGCGCAAAAAGATAACGCTGCTATTTTTGAAACTTTAAAAATAATTGCGGTTGATGAATGGCACGAGTTGCTGGGTAGTAAAAGAGGTGTTCAGGTTGAACTGGCTATTTCAAGAATTGCACAACTGCCTAAAAAACACAAAGTAATGTTGTGGGGCATATCTGCAACCATCGGTAACCTGCTGCAGGCAAAAGAAGTTTTGTTATCGCCGCTTAATGAAGAAGGCGTTACCATAACGGCGAAAGTAAACAAGCAGATAAAAGTTCATTCCATTTACCCCGATGAAATTGAAAAATATCCCTGGGCCGGTCACCTGGGTTTAAAACTAATTGATAAAGTATTGCCGATTATTGATGACAGCCGCACCACACTTATTTTCATCAACACCCGAGGCATGAGCGAAAGATGGTACCAGGCTTTGCTGGAGGCTGAACCTGAATTATCCGGCGTAATTGCGCTGCACCACGGCAGTATTGAACAGGCATTGCGGCTTTGGGTGGAAGATGCATTGCACGACGGGAAATTAAAAGCGGTGATATGTACTGCGAGTCTTGATCTGGGTGTTGATTTTCGCCCGGTTGAAACCGTGATACAGGTTGGCAGCCCGAAAGGTGTTGCCCGTTTTTTACAAAGAGCTGGTCGCAGTGGCCACCAGCCGGGCTCTGTAAGCCAAATTCATTTTTTACCAACACATTCGCTGGAACTGATGGAAGCGGCTGCATTAAAGCAAGCCATACAGGAAAATATTATTGAAAGTAAAGTGCCAAGGTTACTTTGTTTTGATGTGCTGATACAATACCTGAATACACTTGCCGTTGGTGATGGCTTTTTCCCCGATGTTATTTTTGAAGAAGTTAAAACGACTTACTGTTATAAAGAGATGACGCAGAATGAATGGAAAGCGATCTTACATTTTATTACCGAAGGCGGTAATGCATTGCAGGCCTATGATGATTACAAAAAAGTGGAAGTAATAAACGGCTTGTATAAAATAACCAACCGTCGTATCGCCATGCGGCACCGCATGCACATTGGCACCATTGTAAGTGATGCCATGATGAAAGTAAAATTTATGGGCGGCGGCTATATCGGCGTTATTGAGGAGTGGTTCATTGCCAGGTTATTGCCGGGAGATGTATTTACTTTATCGGGCCGCAACCTGGAGTTTGTTGCCATAAAAGATATGACAGCAATGGTGCGAAAATCGAATGCAAAGAAATCCATCATACCAAGCTGGCAAGGCGGGCGTATGCCTTTATCGGCAAATCTGGGCATGATGTTGAGGCAGAAATTACATGAAGCATCTGATGAAAACAATAAAAATAAAGCGGAAGAAATAAAAGTGCTTGCTCCCCTGCTTGATCTGCAAAAAGAATTATCGCATCTACCCAAACAAAATGAATTATTGATTGAACATATTGAAACAAAAGATGGCTTTCATCTTTTTGTGTATCCGTTTGAAGGCAGGCTGGTACACGAATCCATGGCAGCCATACTTGCCTGGCGCATCAGTAAAATAACACCCATCACATTTTCATTTGCCATGAATGATTATGGATTTGAATTATTGAGTGACCAGCCTATACCGGTTGATGATACCAATGTGTACGAATTATTTACCACTGAAAATTTATTTGCCGATATACAGCGAAGCGTAAATTCAACTGAAATGGCGAGGCGTAAATTCAGGGATATCAGTGTGATTGGTGGTCTTATTTTCCAGGGTATGCCCGGCGAAAAAGTAAAAGCAAGGCATTTACAAAATTCGGCCTCTCTCCTTTTTAATGTTTTTACCGAATACGATCCTGGTAATTTATTAATAAAACAGGCTTATGGTGAAGTGATGGAGCAACAGATGGAAGAAGAAAGATTACGCAATATGTTGGAACGTATACAGGCCGGTGAGATCGTCATCACATTTCCTCAACAACTTACTCCTTTTTGTTTTCCTTTAAAAGTAGATAGCCTGCGGGAAACACTTACTTCAGAAAAGCTGGAAGACAGGATAAGGAAGATGAAGGAACAGTTGGAGAAAGAATAGTTTTCCCGCAAAGCCGCAAAGTTGCAAAGTAATAAAGCTTTGCAGCTTATTTACCTTGCGTCTTTGCGTGAAAATATCCACCCTATCTTTGCAACCCGATGATGGATTTTATAAAGCATACCATTTTAAACAACAGTTTTTTACTCTCTGCCGGTCGTTGTATTTTTTGGGAAGAAGAAAAAGCACTGATACTTTCTGATCTGCATTTTGGTAAGTCAGGTCACTTCCGCAAGAACGGCATCGCCGTACCGCAAACCATTTTTAAAGAAGATTTGCAGCGGCTTACTGCACAGGTACAATATTTTAAAGCAACGCAACTCATTATTGTGGGCGATCTTTTTCACAGTCATGCTAATAAAGAAATGGATTGGTTCTTAAAATGGAGAAATGATTTTGCCCATCTGGATATAAAATTAATCATAGGCAATCATGATATTTTACCCACGGATTGGTATGAAAAAGCAAATATAACCTGCATAAAACAACAGTTGCAAGCCGGCCCGTTTATTTTTACGCACGACAAAGCTGAATGCAACAGCACTAAAGATTGCTACATTTTCAGCGGACATATTCATCCGGCAGTTATGCTGTTTGGTAATGCAAAACAGTCCTTAAAATTCCCTTGCTTTTATTTCACAAAAACTTTTGGCGTATTGCCTGCATTTGGCAGGTTCACCGGTATACATACCATCAGGCCGGCAAAAGGAGATGCGGTATTTGCGATTGCTCAAAACAAGGTTATACAACTGTAACGCTCATAACATGTAAAATACGTATTGGATTGAGGAATATATGCCACAGTCCGCAGGTTACGGGTGCTTCTGGGTAATTTATAAAAACTGGAATCAAAATTGATAGTGCTATGCTGAAGCAATTTGAATAATCATTTATCTAAAAAGTTAACCATTATACTTATGAATGTAAAGAACATGATTGCCTATCTGGCAGTATGCAGCATTTCAATACCGGCTTTTTCTCAAAAAGATACGCTCCCTGCACCAAATGCTACCAAATCAGTTGCCAATTATAGCAAAGTTATCGGCTGGAACGATGGTAACATGCCGGTAGCTCCAAAAGGATTTGTGGTGTCGCAATATTCCACAGGTTTTCAAAACCCAAGATGGATGTATGTGGCTCCCAATGGAGATGTGCTGGTGGCCGAAAGCAATTCAAATTTTACATTAATTGAAAAAGCAGGAGCCATTATTAAAGGTGTCAACAAATCGGATGATCTTACTCACAGTGCAGACCGGATAACTTTATTACGTGATACCAATCACGACGGCATACCTGATGAAAAAGACACATTACTTACGGCGGCCAATGGTTTAAATCAACCTTTTGGTATGTTAATAATCGGCAACTGGTTGTATGTTGCCAATACCGATGCGTTGCTGCGTTTTCCCTACAAAACAGGACAGACAAAAATTACCGACCTCGGAGAAAAACTGGTAAACCTACCTGCCGGAAAGGGCTTCAGGGATAACCGGCATTGGACACGGAATATCATAGCCAATGCAAAAAATACCAAGATATATGTTGCCGTTGGCTCCAGCACAAATGTAGCAGAAAATGGAATTGCAAAAGAGAGGCTGCGTGCCAACATACTGGAAATAAACCCCAACGGATCGGGCATGCGAGTATATGCCAGTGGCCTGCGCAACCCCGTGGGCATGGACTGGGCACCCGGTACATCAACCTTATATGCTGCCGTAAACGAACGGGATGAACTCGGCGATGATCTGGTTCCCGATTACCTGACCAGCGTAAAGCGTGGGGCATTTTATGGCTGGCCTTACTCCTATTATGGTAACCATGTTGACAACCGTACAAAAGACAAACGGCCCGACCTGGTGAAGAGAGCAGTTGTACCTGATGTTAACCTTGGTTCTCACACTGCATCGCTGGGGCTTGCTTTTTATACTAAAAAAGCTTTTCCGGCCAAATACCGGGGAGGCGCATTTATTGCACAGCATGGCTCCTGGAACCGCTCTGTACTTGCCGGCTACCGGGTTGTATATGTGCCTTTTAAAAAGGGAAAACCAAGCGGCAGGCCGCAGGAATTTTTAACGGGCTTTGTAGCAGACCTTGCAGCAGACAAAGTGTATGGCAGGCCTGTTGGCGTTGTGGTAATGCCCGATGGTGCTTTATTGGTTACCGATGATGCAAGTAATGTTATCTGGCGTGTGGCAGTGGAAAAGTAAGATTATAATTATGAAATTTAATAAAGAAAATGCCGGTTTTGCAACCGGCATTTTCTTTAATGCACTTTTAAATTATCTGCTAACTGAATAAATAATTCCTTTTACTGCAGGATGAATTCCGCAATGATATGCATACGTTCCGGTAGTAACAGTTGTAAAAGTATAAGTGCCTCCTGGACTTATAATGCCGCTGTTAAAACTTGTTCCGTCATCAGAAACTACACTGTGATCTGCAACGTCTGTATTGGTCCAGGCAACTTTTTTAGTCGCCTCCATAGTCAGCGTTGCAGGGTCAAACCCGGTTGACGTTATATTTATTTTATATACACTTCCGTCAATTGCAGGAGTATCATTTGATTTGCTGCATGACATCGTCATACT
>JBBQLS010000156.1:0-8149 GCA_038328115.1 Chitinophagales bacterium | reverse complement strand
CTTATTTTTGCCCTCCGAAAAATAAACAGAGTTCTTATCATTATTGCGGAAGTAGCTCATTTGGTAGAGCGCGACCTTGCCAAGGTCGAGGTGGCCGGTTCGAGCCCGGTCTTCCGCTCAAAAATTTATCCCGACTTGTCGGGATTTTTTTTCTAAAGCCAGTACTCTTTTGCAAAAGTAGATAATCACTTACTCGGGTGGTGGAACTGGTAGACACGCAGGACTTAAAATCCTGTTCGCAGTAATGCGAGTGACGGTTCAATTCCGTTCCCGAGTACTAAAAAAGCCTTGAATCTTTTCAAGGCTTTTTTTATTGATATAAATCTTTTGCTTTTTACTTATACTTATACTCCACGGACCCCATTATCCTTCCTTCTTTGGCATAGCAGCGTTCATTTACACGTAAACCGTTTTCATAATCGTACCGCCATGTAAAATAGTAAGCTCCTTCTTTTTCGGTGGTTATCATTTTTACAAGTTGCCCCGCATCATCATATTCAAAAGCATATTCAGGAAAAAGTTTTTTCTGGAAGCTGTAACGGTGAACAATATCAGTTAGCTGATCCCTGCTGTTGTAGTAGTAATAATAATCTTCGCCTGTTTTTGAATTTTTTTCAATAGCAATATGGCCACTTTCATCTGCCTGGAAAATATATAAGGTGGTGTCACGTTTATTTTTTACAAGCAACATTTGGTTCAGTATACCGGCGGCAGTGTAATTATACAGATGCTTTTCAAAAACAACCCCGGCATCATCATCGGTTGCAAAATGTTTAGATGAGTTAATGGATACCAACCTGCCGGAAGCATCATAAGTAAACTCATTGGTGGTGGCGCCGGCTTCGGATGAATCAACCGTTCTTTGCAATAAGCCCGCTTTAGTAAAATAAGATGTAAAGGTATTCGGATACGATTCATTGGTCTCCGTATAAATTTCTACCTGGGTATAATCCCTGTTTATTTTCTTCTGGCAAATAAAACCTTCGGTTTCTTCGCCGGTTGCTTCCAGCGAGGTTAACTTAACACCATTTATTTTCTTTTCCTTCAGGTTAGCCAGTTCTGCCAATACCTGCCTGTTGTTCACGATATCATTATAATAATACTGTGCCTTCAGGTTTAATGAGATGAAGAGCGCTAATAAAGCAATAATGCAGGGTTTATTCATTTTTCATTTTTTCAGGGGCAAAGTTAATCTATCTTTTTATCAACCTAAATTATACCAATAACCTATAAGCCCGTAAACTTTATTATTTTTAACAAAATTAACGCACATGAGCCATCTTAAAGAAAGGAAGGAGATGAACTGCCTGAACTGTAATGCAGAAGTGCAGGGCAGGTTTTGCCATAATTGTGGGCAGGAAAATATTGAACCTAAGGAAACAGTCTGGCACCTCATTTCTCACTTTTTTCAGGATATTACCCATTTTGATGGTAAGTTTTTCAGCAGCCTGAAATACCTGGTAACAAAACCGGGTTTTTTATCTACTGAGTATATGATTGGGCGCAGGGCAAGTTACATCAACCCTATACGCATGTATGTTTTCACTTCAGCCATTTTCTTTTTAATATTTTTTTCTGTTTTTAAACTTGGCACCCAATCTATGGTAACAACAGACATGAACGGTAAAACTTATGTACAGATAGAAGCGATGGATTCACTTGCTTTTGATGCGTTCACTAAAAATGTAAATAAGGAAGATAAAAAGGCAGCACTTCCGATGAACAGGGCTGAATTCAAAAGGTATTTTGATAGCTCTACAAACACGAGCAATTTTCAATTTACCCCCGGACAGTATAAATCCAAAGCCGAATATGATTCATTACTTAAATCGGGTAAAAAGAAGCACAATTGGTTTGAAAAGCAGTTGATTTATAAAAACATTGAAATAAACGAAAAATTCAAAGGCCATAAACAAGAAATTTTCAGCACTTTTTCTGAGATAATGCTGCATAGTCTGCCACAAATGCTCTTTATCCTGTTGCCGTTGTTTGCAGGTATCCTTAAACTTCTCTACATCCGCAGAAAAAATTATTATTACGTAAATCATGGTATTTTCAGCATTCACTTTTACATTTTCAGTTTTATAGCCATGCTGGTAATATTCAGCCTCAGCAGGCTTAACGACTCACTGCACTGGGGTCTTATTACGTTTATAAAAACGGTACTCAGCCTTGGTATCTTTTTCTACCTGTACAAGGCCATGCGTAATTTTTATCAGCAAGGAAGAGCTAAAACAATCCTTAAATTTTTTATACTTTGTTTTCTGCTTTTTATTATCATCATGCTGCTGTTTGTTGTGTTTGTATTTTTCTCTTTGTTTAAACTATAAAATTTATGTCTGCTGATAATACTGCCTTTGAGCGCCTGGTAACCATCATGGATGAACTGCGTGAAAAATGTCCCTGGGATAAAAAGCAAACCATACAAACGCTGCGGCAATTAACGATTGAAGAAACCTATGAACTGGCCGATGCTATTACAGATAACGATTGGAAGGGTATTAAAGAAGAGCTGGGCGACCTGATGCTGCACCTGGTTTTTTATGCCAAAATAGGAGCAGAGCAAAATCAATTTACTTTAGATGAAGTAATTAGCGGTGTTTGCGAAAAACTGATTCACCGGCATCCGCATATATATCCTCCGGCCGGCTCAGGACTTACTCATGTTAATGACGAAGAAGATGTAAAAAGGAACTGGGAGAAATTAAAACTGAAAGAAGGCAAAACTTCTATTTTAAGTGGTGTGCCCAAGGCACTTCCATCTATGGTAAAAGCCATGCGCCTGCAGGAAAAAGCAAAGCAGGTGGGCTTTGAATGGGATACCAAAGAACAGGTTTGGGAAAAAGTAGAGGAGGAAAAAACCGAGCTCTTTGAAGCCATTGAATCGGGCGATATTGACAAAATGGAAGACGAATTGGGAGATGTTTTCTTCTCTTTGGTAAACTTTGCAAGGTTTTTGCATATAGATGCTGAAAATGCACTGGAGCGAACCAATAAAAAATTCATTGACAGGTTTAGCAGGATGGAAGCCGAGGCTCTTAAAGATGGTAAATACCTGCACGATATGAGTCTGGACGAAATGGACGCAATCTGGAACAAAATAAAAAGAACATAAACATTTTATCTTACTTGGAAAACAGCCATACCTACAAGCTACTATCTTTCAAAAACAGTTACCTTTTGATATTGGCAGCATTGCTGATTGCATTTTCGTTTATTATAGAGAATTATTGGTCGGGTAATTCCTCGCTTGAAGCTGTACAAAAGCACATTGAACAAAATATTCAGCAGCATGAAACCGATTTTGAAAAGCTGCTGAAAGATACAGTACTCATCCGCCAAATGGATGATAAAAGTTTTGAAGAACCAGCACTGCTGCTGCTGGCTCAAAAGCCTTATTTCATCTTCAGGTATTTTGTAAACGATATCGGGCAGCAACACCTTCTTTTCTGGACTACACAAACTGTGTTACCAACCCCAGAAGTTATCACCGCAAAATATAATACCGGGTTTATTAAACTGGGTAACGGCTATTATGCCTGGAATAAAAAAAATACGGCAACCAGCATAACGGTTGCTTTAATTCCGGTTAAGTGGGATTATTTTGTAACGAACAATTACCTGGAGAATAAATTTACCGCAGGAAAGGAGATTGAAAGGGATTTCGACATTTCTGGTAATGGCACAGGTACTTCCATAAAATCGATAGCAGGTAATACATTATTTTTTCTGGTCGAAAAGGGCGGGCAGATAATTCCAAAAAACAATTTGATTTCCGTATGGTTCCGGATTTTTGCGGCCATACTTGTATTACTTTTTATTCATTTGCTGGCAAGCAGAATTGCCGCAAGGACAGGGCTTTTCAAAGCGCTTTTGTTTTTGTTGCCGGTTGTACTGGCACTCAGGATATTGAGTTATTATTTTCCCATTCCTTTAAATTTCCGGCAGTTCGACATGTTTGATCCGTCCATTTATGGCTCTAACATCGTATTGCGTTCACTGGGCGACCTGCTCATCAATGCTCTTTTATTTACCTGGCTTGTCCTTTTCATTCACAACCAGATGTATGGCAAGAAACCAGAAAAGATAATCACCGGTAAATGGTTTAAATGGGTATTGCTTGCTGCGGTTTGTATTGTGATACTTACCATCAGCTTCACCGCCGGAAACATTATAAGCAGTATGGTGGCCGATTCGAAGATATCTTTCGATGTCATCAATTTTTTTACCCTCAATATTGATAGTGTAACCGGTTTTATTGTATTGTGCTGCATTGCCATCGCTTATTTTTTATTAAGCCAGATACTGCTGCAGCTGATTCAGCCGTATTTCTCTAAAAACTTTGCGGGGCTTTACCTGGCAATAGCAGTAGGCGGCCTTATTTATTTATCAATCCAGCTCAATATATCACATGCTGGTTTTGAACTGGCCATACTGGTATGGCTCATCATTTACATGATGTTGCTTAACAGGAATTTTCTTGCGTTATCAGTTAAAAAAATCAGATCGACAGGGCTTATCTTCTGGCTTTTCTTTTTCTCATTAACCATAACCGCAGTTATTGTTTTGGAGAACAGCGAAAAAGAAATAAACAACAGGAAAACCTATGCTGAAACACTGGCCACAAAAGCAGATCCCGCCAACGAAACTTTGCTGAATATTTTATTAACTGATTTCGGGAACGATTACCTGGCAACAAATTTCTATCGCTTTAAAAGCGACAGCAGCAACCATTTTTTTAAAGACAGTCTGGTAAGTGGCAGCTTGTCTGGCTACACTAATACCTACGACACCAAGGTATTTACATTTGATGCAAATGAAAATCCGCTTTTTAACAGCGAGGATGCAAGCTTTAATGAATTGAACACGGTTTTGAGAACACAGGCCAAGCCTACTAATTTACCAGACCTGTTTTACTACGATGAATCATACAACCGGTTTAGTTATATAAGCCGCAAAACGATTACCAGTTTTGCCGGCGACACATTAGGTTATGTATTTGTATTGGCAAATCCAAAAAAATACAAAACAGATGCGTTGAACATTGAGTTATTTTCACGTGGTAAAAACAACGCCATTGAAAACTCTCCAGCATATGCATTTGCAGTGTATAATAACCTGAAAATGGTAAACAGCCACAACGATTATCCTTTTGCAACTTCGTTAACAACAGCCGGATTACCCACTGAAGAATTTAGTTTGATTAATAAGAAAGGTTCTGATGAGCTTTGGTATAAGGCCGGTACACAAAAAGTAGTGATCATTGCCAAGCAGAATAGCCTGGCACTGGAATCAATAACCCTGTTTTCGTACCTGTTCTGTGCATTTTTAATTATGGCCGGTATCTTTTGGTCAATTAATATCAGTATAAGGGCAAGGTTTAACCGGCACAGGATAAAAGATTACTGGCAGTTAAGCATACGCAGCCAGATACATGGAACGATCATTTTTATAAGTGTGCTTTCTTTTTTTGTGATAGGTATTGCAACTATCCTTTTTTTTATAAACCGTTACCAAAACAGTAACCGTGAAAAACTGAGCCGTGTAATACATGTGATGGAAAATGAAGTGCGGGGCTCTTTAACCGAGATGCTGCAGGCAGGAGATGAGATACGGATGGGTGATGAAGTGTTCAAAGAAAAATTACAAAATCTTGTTGATAAAATATCGGAGATACATTCGGTTGATGTTAATTTATACGATTTAGACGGAAACCTGGTAGTTTCATCATTGCCGATGCCTTATAAAATGGGCGTTATCAGTAAAAAGATGGATCCGGTGGCATATTATCATTTGAGCAATAAAAAAGAAGTGCAGTTTTTTAAAGATGAGCAGATAGGAAAACTTCGTTTTGTAAGTAATTACGTTCCGGTAATTGATGCCACAGGCAGAGAGTATGCTTACCTGAACATACCATATTTTACCAGTCAGAGCAAGTTGCAGGAAGAGATTGCCAATTTCCTGGTAACCATCATCAACCTGAATGCCTTTATATTTTTAATTGCCGGTATCATTGCCTTATTCATTACCAACCGAATTACCCGTTCTTTTTCTTTCATCAGCGAAAAAATGAAAGCTGTTAATCTTGGTAAACACAACGAAGCCATTGAATGGAAACGCAATGACGAAATAGGCGACCTGGTAAAAGAATACAACAAAATGGTAAGTAAACTGGATGAAAGTGCGGCTGCACTTGCCAAAAGCGAACGTGAAGATGCCTGGCGTGAGATGGCCCGGCAGGTAGCACATGAAATAAAGAACCCGCTTACACCGATGAAACTGAGTTTGCAGTACCTGCAAAAATCCATGGCAGCCAAATCGCCGAATGTGGAAGAACTTACAAGTAATGTTGTGAAAACATTAGTTGAGCAAATAGAGCACTTAAATCATATCGCCGGTGAGTTTGGCCAGTTTGCCAATATTGGTAATCCTAAAAATGAAATTTTTGATCTGAATGAAGTTGTAAGACTTGTAACACAGCTACATTCAGTTGATGACCGTACACACATAAAGCTGCAGGTTGCTGATAAACCGGTAATGGTAAATGCCGACCGCACCCATATAAACCGCCTGTTTACCAACCTTATTTTAAATGCCATGCAGTCCATACCTGTTGAACGTAATGTGCAGATAAGCATTGAGGAAGCTATAACCGGCAACACTGTTTTAATAAAAGTTAAAGACAATGGTAGTGGTATTGATAAAGTCCAGCAATCAAAAATATTTACACCAAACTTTACCACTAAAACATCGGGTACCGGTCTGGGACTTGCCATGAGTAAGGGTATTGTGGAAAAGGCAAAAGGAAAAATATGGTTTGAAACCGAAGCAGGAGTGGGGACTACGTTTTTTGTGGAGTTGCCGATAGTTAATTGACCTGCTTATTTTTTTCTTTTCTGAATATAACTCTCAAACTCCACCAATCCCATACTACTCAAATTCTGTTCTTTTGTTACCATTGCTTTTTGTGCAGCCAATACTCCGTAACGGGTATCTTTAAATCCATCAATACTGTGTGCATCGGGGTCAATAGAGATGAGTACGTTTTTTTGCAAAGCATAATCAATGTGGCGCCAGTCAATATCCAGCCGGCTGGGATGTGCGTTCAGTTCGATAACCACATTGTTGGCAGCGCAGGCATCAATGATCTTTTTATGATCAACCGGGTAGCCCTTGCGGCTTAGTAACAGGCGGCCGGTCATGTGGCCGAGTATGGTAGTGTAAGGGTTTTCTATAGCGGTAATCAGCCGTTGCATGGCTTTTTCTTCGGTCATTTTTAAAATACTGTGTACCGATGCAATCACCAGGTCGAAGGTTTCCAGCACAGCGTTTGAATAATCGAGACTGCCATCATATAAAATATCGCTTTCAATACTTTTAAAAATTTTAAAGCCACTTAGTTTACTATTTAACGCATCAACCTGTTCGTGCTGCGCCTGAATTTTTTCTTCGTTTAAGCCCTGTGCGTAAAAGGCACTTTTGCTATGGTCGCTTATCACTAAGTATTCATAACCCTGTTCTTTGGCGGCTTTGGCCATTTCTTCCAATGTATTGTTGCCATCGCTCCAGTTACTATGGCTGTGAATGATACCCTTAATATCTTCCGGCTGTATCAACTGTGGCAGGGGAGATACCTTTGCCCGGTCAATAATTGCTTCCGTTTCTCTTAGGCAAGCTGGTATATAGTTGATGCCAGCCTGGGCAAAAACGGATTCATCTCCGTTTTTGGAAATACCTGTAAAGTCAATATCCGGGAACCGGGCACTAAATGCACTGATAAATTCGGGGCTGCCGCTGGTAGTGAATTGATGTTTTTCAAACGCATCAGTACCGGTGTAAAGCCTCAATTTAAGCCCGTTAAGCAGTTTATAAAGCAGGCTGCCGGCATTTTCTTCCAGTAATTCGGGCGGATTTGCCGTTTCAAACTTAGGTTTTACTGCCTGATTGGAACTATTGATTACATATTCCAGTTCCTCAACAATCTCCAGTTGCCTTTTAAAACTGCCGGTTAAATAAACATTTTCGGCACCAAAAAGCTTTTGTAAATACGCAGTTATCTGCGGTTCAACCGCTTCAACCAGTGGATATAAATTACTGCCCTGGTTGCTTAAATAAAACTCGATGGTATCAATTACATTCTGCTGTGTTT
>JBBQLS010000155.1:0-8284 GCA_038328115.1 Chitinophagales bacterium | reverse complement strand
TGGAACTGGATGCGCTGGCAAAAGAAAAACAGGTAACTGCCATTGTTGATTGCGGCGTAGCACCCGGCATGAGTAATTTAATATTAGGTTATTACAATGAACGTATGAAAATAACCAGCTTTGAATGTATGGTTGGAGGATTGCCGAAGAAACGGGTTTATCCTTTCGAATATAAAGCCCCCTTCTCTCCCATTGACGTGCTGGAAGAATATACCAGGCCGGCAAGGTATGTAGAGAACAGTCATATTGTAACTAAACCTGCATTAAGCGATGCTGAACTGATTGATTTTGAAAATGTGGGTACGCTGGAATCTTTTAATACCGATGGTTTGCGTTCTATTTTATTTACAATGGATCATATCCCTAACATGAAAGAAAAAACTTTGCGTTACCCTGGCCATATTGATCTGATGAAAGGATTAATAAAAGCTGGTTTTTTAAGTACAACACCGGTTAGTTTTAAAGGACAGCAAATTTCTCCGATGGAATTTACTTCTTCGCTTTTATTTGACCAATGGAAGCTGGGAGAAAATGAAGCAGAATTTACGTTGATGCAGATAAAGATCAGCGATGCAGAAAAAACGATCTGTTACGATCTGTATGATGAATATGATGCGGCAACGCAAACTTCATCTATGAGCCGCACTACGGGCTATACCTGCACGGCAGCTTTAAATATGCTGATAGAAAACCTATTTACAGAGAAAGGTGTATTTCCACCTGAATTGGCAGGTAAGGATGAGGTTTGCTTTAATTTTATTATCAATTACCTGAAAGAAAGAAATATTCACTACCGCAAAACAGAAAGCCTGATAGTTAACTAAATATTTGCATTCTTTTATACTCAGGGAATTGTTTCAATGAAACAGTTCCCTATTTTTGTTCATATTTTAATAAAGATGAGAAAATATTCAGCAATACTTGGCTTGGTAATTTTAGCGGCCTGTAATGGTAATACAGATAAGACTTATGACCCAAGTTTGGAAACACCAAAAACCCCGGTAATCTCTTATACCGTTGCTGCCGAATATCCACACGATACTATTGCCTACACACAAGGGCTTGAATTTTACAATGGCAAATTATATGAAGGCACCGGTGATTTTAAAACTTCTTCATTAAGAATAACAGATTATAAAACCGGCAGGGTTGAAAAGAAACATGTTATGGGTACTGATTCTATTTTTGGAGAAGGAATCACCATTTTTAAAGATAAAATTTATCAGCTTACCTGGAAAAACCATATTGTTTATGTATATGATGTAAACAATATTGATAAGCCAATCAGAACTTTTAACTGGCCTTACCAAGGCTGGGGACTTACACACAATGGCACCGATCTTATCATCAGCGATGGCTCTTCAAAACTTTATTTTGTAAATCCTGATGATTTCAAATTAAAAAGTACCATCAGTGTTACCGAAAAAGGAAGCCCGGTATATGATTTAAATGAACTTGAATATGTAGATGGCTTTGTGTTTGCCAATGTTTACCAGAGTGATAGAATTATTAAGATTGATCCTGAAAGTGGTTTTGTAGTTGCTGAAATGAACCTGGCAGGAGTCATTCAAAAGTATGCCCCCAATTATATACCAGAACCGGGCGATGAAGTATTGAATGGCATTGCCTACGATTCTACCACAAAAAAATTCATCATTACCGGAAAACGCTGGCCAAAGATGTTTGAGTTGAAGTTTAATTGAGAATACTTTACTTGCTGATAACATAAATCACCGAACTGCATTTTTTTACATTACCCCAAGCCTTTAGATTGGATACAAAGCCATTAAAGACAGCTTTAATGATATTGCTTTTACCATTTTTATATTGCTCACTCAGCATACTAACATAAAAACTATCAAACCACATGGGTTTATGTACAGTGATTTTTAAGCCATGCTGCTTTACTAATTTCTCCATACTTTGTGGCGAAAAATGATACAGGTGGCGGGGTACATCATAAGCAGCCCAATATTCTTTATAAATATCTGCATCTTTAGAAGTGTAATTGGGAACCGCAATAAATAATTTTCCGCTTGCCGCAAGCAGCTCCGCAATCTGTTTGATGTATGCATGCAATTCATGTACATGCTCCAGCACATGCCACATGGTAATGGCATTAAAAGAAGCAGCAGGCAATTCAAATAATTTACCCGGTTCCTGCGGATGAATATCATACAATTCGGCAGCTTTGTTTCTTGCAACATCATCAGGTTCCAGGCCGGTGATATTCCATTCTGCTTCTTTCATGGTTTGCAAAAAAGCACCGGTACCGCAACCAATATCCAGTACCGTTCCTTTAATCATCCCGGTCTCGTTAATCACCAATCTTCTTTTTGCACCCAATGTTCTTTTACGCACCAAGTGATAAAGGCCGTTGATGATTCCCTTTTTTGTATCGCTGTGCGAAATGTAATTTTCAGAGGCATAATAAGCACCGATTGCTTCCTGCGCTGGTACATCCTGTGTAAACCTTGCCGTGCATGTATTACAATGCCATATCGCAAATTTTTTCTGAGAAACAGTATAGTCTTTGGCAGTTAGTTGCTCCTGTATATCGGTGCTGTTACAAATAGGGCAGCCGGTGTATTGAATCATGTATGGGTTAAATTTTTATGGCATTTCCCACTGAAGCAGTAGCATTGAATTGGGTAAAGTAAATAACTAAAGCCAGCAAACCGATAACTCCCAAAACAATTGCCCATATCCACCAGCGGTCTTTTGTTGCGGGTTTAGGTGCAAGCATTTCTGTCATAAGCGTATTAGTAGATTCCTTATCTCCTACTAAAATCTGGTGCTCTGCATCGGGGTGTATTACTCTTTGGGCAAAAACGGGTTGCATAAATGCAGCAGGTAATTCATCTTCTTTAAAATTAATTATACCGGAAGCATCCACAAAAAAGCTTCCAATATTATTCAGTTGAACATCAGGCTCATTTGCAATTTTTTGTTTCAGGTTATCGCAAAAATGACTGAGTGCTTCAGTAGCTTCATATTTATCAGCACCGGTTGTTGAAGATAAATAATTCAGTAAACCGGTGGTATCTGTTTCTGCATGCTCAAAATGAACAGATGATTTTGGAGCGGTAAAAATCTTATTGGTAAAATCACATTCGGCGCCAGAACTTATAATGGATAAAGTACCCAGCCCCGGTAAGGGACAGGTTTTATGCTGAAAAAGATAAGAAGCGATTTGTTTTTGCATGGCCGCAAAGATAGAGAAAAGCCCCCTCTATCTCCCCCAAGGGGGAGGAAATTTCGAAGATTTAAGCAAAGATTTATTTTCTATGAATTTTCAACTTCCAGTTCCCTCTCCTTTGGAGAGGGGTTGGGTGAGGCTTCTAAAAATTAACCCGCACACCTCCCATCAAATTCAAACCATACACGGGGTAATTATGCCAGCGCTCATATTTATCATTCAAAATATTGTTCACATCAAACCAGGCACTAAAGGTTTTATTTATTTTGAATTCTATACCCGCACTCAAGTCGCTTCCGGGTTTGAAAGCCTTTGCCACATTTCCTTTTGCAAGATAGTAACTGCCGCTGTATGTATAAAAATCGGCCTTTAGCAAAACCTGCTTAAAGGCCCACCAGCGTAATGAAGTGGTAAGCTCCAGCGGTAATGTATTCCATGCCTTTGCATTGCTTTTCATCCCCACATATCCATTGTAGGTAATGCCTGCACTCACGGTAAATTTCTCCTTACTCACATAACTTACATCACCATGTATCCTTAAATTATTCACTTTGGTTTCGTTGCTGATCACAAAAGCCTTTCCATCGGTTGCTGTATCATTAATTAAGAAAGGAAGATTGGTATAAGTGATATAACCGGCATTTGCATTAAAGTTAAAATGTTTGCCCAGCGTACCTTTTATTCCTCCATAATATTCAATTTCTTTAGTATTAAGCTGCGTTGTAAAAGGCGCTAAATAAGGATTGCTCTCCGATAAATTGCGGTATGTATTCTTTGTAATGCGCCCAACCCATCCAGCCTGGAAGGCAAAAACTTTTTCTGCAATAAATGCCTCGGCATATACATTGGGCAGCCAGACAAATTTGCCGTTATCCCAGGTGGGTGTTATACCGGCATTGATACTTGCACGTGGGGTTGAAAAAACCAAAGAAGGAGAAACCTGGAAAACATTGTTATTGATCTTTACATTATTTGGCAACAGGTTTTTTGTTGAATAAGAAGTAACATCAGCCTTACCTTCAAGCTTAAAAGCAAAAGCTTCGCCAAAATCTTTTTGAAGGGGTGCACTTACAAGAAAAGAAGTTTCGGAAAGCCTGTTGATGTTGGTAAAACTGCTGAACTGCAAACTCGGATTGTAACTGATACCAAAATCACCAATCTTTGTATTTCGGATACCAATTTTACCGGCAAAATCCTGGAACTGCTGGCGAACATCTTTCTTACTGTACTTGTACAAAGCCGTATCATAACCATACAGGAACTGTTCATCCATCTTTACATCTACGCCTGCATACACCTCGTTGGTTGGTAAAAACAAGCTGCCCGCTGCTTTCAGGTGTAGTTTGGAGTAATTCTGGTAAAGCAATTTCCCTTTTGAAGAAATATAATCGGCATACACATTGGCCAAAAATTGTTTACCATCACCAAAACTAAAGCCTGCACTTACATAGGGGGTTGAAAAATTACCGTAACCTGCTTTTACAAAATTCCTTAAACCCAAATACAGATTGGTATCCTGCTGCAAAGCTAATGGCTTTAAGGAGATGGGTTGGTAAGAATAGAATAGATTTTGGGCCGGAATACTATAGGTCAGATTAGGCGTGGTTGTATCCGCATTTAAATGCGTTGCCGAAAAATTTATTTTTACAGCATTGCGTAAAACAGGCTTATACACCGAGTTAATATCAATGGTAGATTTTTTTTTGAGTGTATCTTTTTGAGCAGATGCTGCAAGAGGCGAAAGGCAATTAGCAATAAGCAGGATTGCAACAGCAATCAGCAAACGGCTTTTTCTATTTTTGAACATTAAAAATTGAACATTGATCATTGAATATTTTTTTGTTGTTTTATAAATGGTTTATTTTTTTACAGGAATCCGCCTTTAACGAATTAGTTCAGAACACGCCAAAAGGCGAGTTCCTACCCTCCCACTTTACTAACTGACTTTTCTTCTTCAATCGCCTTGTCAAGTTTTTGCTGTGCTTCTGTTTTCAATTCTGGAATAACAGAATTTTTCGCAACACTTTCATAAGTTGCTTTGGCATTGAAATAATCTTTCTGCTGCATAAAAATATCACCCAGTAAAATATAACTTTTGGTTACCCAGATATCGTAACTACCGGTTTCCTTAATTACAGCCAATGCCGATTTTTCGGCAGCAGACAGACTGTTCATAGTAAACTGACAACTGGCAATTTCATAACGGGCCTCGGCACCCCATGCTGCTTTGTTTATGGCTGCGCACGATTTAAATGAAGTGATGGCAGCAGCACAATCATTTTTAACCTGCTGCGATTTCCCCAATACCAAAAAGGCAATAGATTTATCATCGGTACTGATACCTTTTTTTGTAAGCAGGTTCTTAGCGGCATCATTTGCCTGTGCATAATCTTTCAACTGGTAATAGCAGCGAACCAATCCACGCAAGGCTTCCAGTTGATTATCCTGATTTACTGACCCGCTGGTTAACGATTCAAAATATTTTTTAGCCTTGTTGTAATCCTTCAGTTCAAAATAAGTGATACGGGCTGCTTCCAGAGTTGCTTTTTCAAAGAAACGGTTCAGGCCTTTGCTGTTTACATAATCGTAACCAACCAACGCATTCTGAAAATCTTTTGCTGCATTATAACATTCGGCACTAAAGTAATTTGCTTCCAGAATACTGGCACCATTGGGGAATCTTTCTATATAATTTTTAAAACCGGCAATTGCTGCGGGACAATCGTTGGCATTATATTTTAATGCCGCAGCTGTATAAGTCAAAGAATCTGCTTCACTCACCGAAACTGTTTTTCCGCTACGGCGCATCATCTCCAGGTATTCATTCGGCTTACCAATCTCTATGTAGATATTTTTCATAATTTCTGTAGCCTCGTCTGCTTCGGAAGACTGTGGATATTTGTTAACAAGAGTTTGATAATTGGTCAACGCATCATCATACTTATCTGCATTATAATATACCAACCCTAATTTCAGGTAAGCCCTTGGTTTTAATCCGCCGGCATCGGGATTGCTCAATATACTTTCCAAAAACGGAACAGCCGATAAAAATTTTTCATCTGCAATATACGTTTGCGCTATCTCCATATTTACATCTGGCACCAGGTTGCTTTTTGGGTATTGCTTCAGCAAAGTATTCAACGTGCTGATTTTATTGGCAGAACTTTTTACTCCTGCAATCATCGCTTTTTGAAACATGGCATAATCACTCTGCAGCAAAGCATTATTTACCACATTATCATACATGTTATTTGCTTTTGTAAAATCCGATTTCATAAAATAGCAATCGGCACTGCGTACATAAGCATCCTGCTCCATGGGTGAAGATGTTACGCTTACAGTTGTAGTAATCTGTTCAAAGTAAGTAAGCGCCTTAGCATAATTCTCTTTTTGCAACCAGCTATAACCCAGATTATAGTTGGCAGTATTTTTATTTGCTTCGCCCTGTGATGCCACATTGGCCTGCATATACAAACTCAGGTATCTGATGGCATTGTCATATTCATTATTGCGATAAGCAATTTCACCCTTCCAGAAATTGGCGTAGGGAGTTACTGCAGAATTTGGCAGAGCCAGCACTTTGGTCAGCAATTCATCTGCTCTTTTTATTTGCTGATCGTTAATCAACTCCACCGCTCGTCCATACAAAATACGGGGATATACTTTTTGCATGGAAGCCGTTGGCTTGTCGAAGGATTCATACAATTGCAGCGCATCTGCAAAGTTATTTGTGTTGGCAAGCAGGCTCACCAGTATCTCTTTAGCTTCGGTATCATACTCACTATTGGGATAATCATTCAGATACTTTTTCATTTCATTCAAAGCAATATCCTGGAAACCTAATTCATAAGAAAGCTTTGCGTAATTAAACCGGGATACCTGCTGCTGCAGTTTATTTGAACTGTTGTAAGCACTATACTGAAAGGCATTGCGTGCATTGGCTTTTTGATTTGTACGGAGGTAGCAATCGCCCAACAGGTACATACTGTTTTGCCCCATCGAATCTTTTTCGGTACTAAGTTGCTTAAAGCCTTTTATAGCTTTGTCCAATTTATTGGCATCGTAATAACAGTAACTCAGTTCATACATAATTTCTTTGGTTACTTTGTCGCTGTTTGCTGCATAAGACTCCAGCAGTGGTAATGCTTTCTGGTAATTTTTCTTTTCAAAATATAATTGTCCTATCAGCAAGTTCATTTCTTTTTGATAAAATAAAACACCGGGCCTGCCCAGCACACTTTCACCGTATCGTAATGCTTCATCTTTTTTACCCTGGAAATAATATATCTCGGCAATATAATAAGGGACTACGCCCTTATATTCCTCCTGCGTTTCCACCAACTTAAATGATTTAAGCGCTTCATTAAAATCCCGGTCGTAGTAGCTGATGAAACCATAATAATAATTGGCCGGTATAAAATATTTGTTGTCTTTCAGTTGCTGTATTTCGTTAAACAAAGGCTTGGCTTCGGCAAATTGTTTCAGGTTAAAATAACAATAAGCCCTTTCAAATTTGGCATCGGCTATCTCATCGTTACCCAGGTTTTCCAATCCGGCCCTTTCATAATAATTGATGGCGTTATTAAAATCTTCTTTTAAAAAATAGTATTTAGCCAGGTGATAACTCAGCAACTGACGGCGAGGTTCGTTGCTAACCACACTAATATAATGCCGTGCCTCCTGCTCTGCAACAGGCAGCTGCAATTTCAGTTCGCAAACAATGTAATAATAGTTCACATCATCATTGATGTAAGTATGGTTGCTGGCAGTATTATCAGGATTTTCGGTCTTTAACTCCGCAAACAAGGGGTATGCCAATGCAAATTGTTCTCTTACAAAAAGTTCTTTGGCATCTTTAAACTTCTTTTCAGGATCAGTAATAGCATGTGTAGGCTGGGCAAAGGCAGCAATGGAAAAAGCTGCTGCAAAAAACAACAGAGTTAGTTTGTGTTTCATCATGGTTGTAGATTCATTCTTTTTTACTGGTTGCAAAATTACCTGATTACAGTTTCTTTACAAACATCATTCCAAATGATTGTTAATAAGTGTATAATTGATGTAAACAAAACGAATGTATTTTTACAA
>JBBQLS010000154.1:0-8477 GCA_038328115.1 Chitinophagales bacterium | reverse complement strand
AAATCCTTCACAGCTAAGCCTTTCAGAACATTTTTTGAATTCAAAATAGTTCACTATTCTTTCATCCAAAAAATAACCTGAAACCCTTATCTGTTTTGTATTTGAAACCCTCGCTACGATTTCAACTGCAAAATCAGGGTTTAAGTAGCATCAGTAGGAGGCCCACCCTCAACTTCAAATAACTCTAATCCTCAATTGCTGGGGCAGTTTTATAATTAAAAAGCTCGGCTGCACATTTAAAAATACAAAGCAGACTTATAATAAAAGTGCTGCTGTAATTACCAAAGGAAGTGTTTTTTAATAAAAAGATACTACCCAATGCACCTAATACTACAGCAAGGTGCATTATTAATTGCCTGCTGTCGAAAAGTGCCGCGTAGCTGTCGGGCTGGGCTGTATAAAAATTACCGTTTCTAAAGAAATAAAATACCAGGTAGTAAGACTGACTGAAAATGCTGATGAGCAAACTCAGATTAAAAAACCTGTTTTGAAAAAATAAGGTAGTTAACACGCTTCCCTTGTCTGCATTTTTGTTGGCTACAAAACCAATAAATGTAATGATAAAAATGGAATAAAATAAAAAAATACCAATCCGTATCAGGAAATATTTTATTGCTTTATTAAAATGGAAAACCAGCGGGCAACCGGTGTTTACTGTTGCGGGTTGTTGGTTTTGGCTAAATGCAATACGGATGCTGTTGAAAAATGCCATTACCAATGTTTCGAGCCAAAAAAACCAAAAGGCTTCAAAGGGTTGCCAATTATAAAACAGCACACCAAAAATGGGAACCACGTTAAATGCCAGAATAAAGAAAATGACAACAAACTTTTTCATGCTGTAAAATAAAGGAATAAATTATCAATATTCAATTGCAGCCAAGTTTGGACCAGATGAAGCAGTCCGGGATTGCTTGACTTAGCTACAAAACCAATGGCGCCGGTAACAATAATTGTGCTGCAATAATTATGAACCAACATAAAAAAATAACCTGCCTGTTTATTGATATTGGTGCTGTCTTACTTACAGATGAATGAGGGCATGTATCCTGGCAATTGGCAGCTACAAAATTTGCACTGGATTTGCCTGAAATGGAAAGCCGGTACAAACTTACTTTTGATACCTACGAAACGGGTAAGCTAACGTTTGATGAATACCTTGACTGTACGGTGTTTTATGAAGAGCGGCAATTTAGTAAACAGTAGTTCAGGGAGTTTATGTTTGCACAATCGAAATGGCTGCCGCAAATGATTGAGTTTATGACTGCCTTAAAACAGTAGCATGCTTTAAAGATTGCCGTGTTAAGTAATGAAGGAAGGGAACTGAACAGGCACCGGATTGAAACATTTGGTCTGGGCGCTTTTGTTGATTTTTTTATATCGAGCTGTTATGTTCATTTGCGTAAGTCTGATGCTGACATATTTAAACTGGCACTGGATGTAGCGCATGTAAAAACTGCGGAAGTAATTTATAGTGAAAACCGGCCTATGTTTGTGAGCGTGGCCGAAAGCCCGGGCATAAAAGGGATACATCATACCAGCTATGAAGATACCCGGACTAAACTTGCTGAATTTGGTTTAAAAATTGGATGATTAAGATGGAACAGTTGGACAATAATTCCGTCAGGAAAATTGTGAATACATATGAGGAGAGATATTTTGATGATTTGGAGTATGGTTTTACCCATAACAAATGTGCACCCTGACCGGACCTGGTTATTTGCCTGATTTAATAAACAGGCATGGTAATTGAAACAGGGGGTTAGCGGATAATGTTGACCCGCCACAATCAAACCTTTAACCTAAATTAATTTTATGAAAAAGATTATTGGCATTTTATCATTAGCAACAACTCTTATTGCAGTATCGTGCAATAACGATAGTAAAGACGACGAAAAGGTTAAAAAGGAAACCATTACTACTGAAAAAGCTGCTCCCGAAAAAGAGACAGTTGTAGAAGTTCCGTTGCCACCACCGCCTCCCTTGCCACCATCGCCTAAGGAAGTGTTGAAAAAGTTGAAGAGCTTACCAAAGCCTCCTTTACCGCCACCACCTCCTCCGCCGCCATTACCTAAAAAAGGTGGATAGTATTAAAGCGGTAGCAATAAATTTGTGGCCGTTTTTATTGCCTTAAGCAAAATTTGCAGGCTGTAAAATCTGACCAGCTTTGCTGATAAATTTGCAGGTACATTGACGTTAGTTGGGATGGTGATGAAGAAAATTAAGTTAAGCCGGATCGATATTTACAGAAATGCTTTATAAATTAAAAGCCTCCTATTCGTTAAAGATGAAGGGCTTTTTTGTAGCAAAATAAATGTAAAATAAAGTTTTTTATAAGGTTGCGTAATGATACATTTGCAGCCCTGTATTTTTTTACAATGGATATCAAATACACACAACATTTTGCTGCAGAGTTGGGCTTAAGTTTAAAGCAGGTAAGCAGTATTTATCAACTATATACAGAAGGTGCTACCATTCCTTTTATTGCCCGTTACCGAAAAGAAGCAACTGGCAACCTGGATGAAGTTGTTATTGCCAACGTGATCGATCTGGTAAAATATTTTAATGAACTGGAGAAACGAAAAGGTGCTGTTTTAAAAACAATTGCAGAATCCGGAAAGTTAACAGCAGTATTAAAAAAACGTATTGAGGATTGTACGAATGCTACCGTTTTGGAAGATATTTATCTACCCTATAAACCCAAACGCAAAACCAAGGCCAGCGTGGCTATTGAAAAGGGCCTGGAACCACTTGCAACTTTATTGTTTGCGCAAGGCAATGAAAACCCTGAAGAAGCAGCAAAGAAATTTATTACTGAATTCGTTAAAGATATTGCTGAAGCTCTTCAAGGCGCCCGGGATATTATGGCAGAGTGGATAGCAGAAAATGAACAGACAAGAAATATTGTACGTAAATTATTTACGGCCGATGCCAACATTGCAGCCAAAGTATTGACGAGTAAAAAAGATGATGAAGCTGCTCAAAAATACCGTGACTATTTTGAGTTTAAAGAGCCGCTGGCACAAAGCCCGAGCCACCGCATATTGGCCATACGCCGTGGTGAGAAAGAAGGGTTTTTATTGATGGATATTAATATTGATAAAGAAATGGCGCAGCAGGCTATTAAAAATACGCTTGTGAAATCATCAGGTCTTGCAGCTAAACAGGTTGCATTGGCGATAGATGATAGTTTTAAAAGATTGCTGCAACCATCTATTGAAACTGAGTTCAGGATGGCGAGCAAAATAAAAGCTGATGAAGAAGCCATCAGGGTGTTTGCAGAAAATCTCCGGCAGTTATTATTGGTATCGCCGCTGGGGCATAAACGGGTAATGGCGATTGATCCGGGATTTAAGTCGGGTTGCAAAGTTGTTTGCTTAGATGAGTATGGAGGATTTTTAAAGTACAATACCATTTACCCGCATGCACCTCAAAATGATTGGAATGCTGCCATCAAAACAATGAAAGAATTGGTAGCAGTTTATAATATTGAAGCCATTGGTTATGGTAACGGAACAGCCAGCAAAGAAACGGATCAATTTTTGCGCTCGATCGATTTTGGTAAACAGGTTTCTCTTTTTATGGTGAATGAAAATGGCGCTTCCATTTATTCGGCAAGCGCAGTGGCCAGGGAAGAATTTCCGGGTGAAGACGTTACGGTACGTGGATCGATAAGTATCGGACGTAGATTGCTTGACCCTTTGAGTGAGCTGGTGAAAATTGATGCTAAGAGCATTGGTGTTGGACAGTACCAGCATGACGTAAATCAAAACCGGTTAAAAGAATCGCTGGATAAAGTGGTGGAAAGTTGCGTGAATTTTGTGGGAGTAGACGTAAATGCAGCGAGTAAACATTTGCTTGCCTATGTGAGTGGGTTAAGTGTAACGGTTGCAAAAAACATGGTGGAGTATCGTGCAAAGCATGGCAGTTTTAAAAGCCGTGATGAAATAAAAAAAGTGCCTTTGCTTGGCGCAAAAGCTTTTGAGCAATGTGCAGGATTTTTAAGAATTCAGGATGCAACAAATCCTTTAGATAATTCTGCAGTACATCCCGAGAGTTACCATGTGGTGGAAGCGATGGCAGCAAAAGTAAACAGCACTGTGCCAGAGTTGATAAAGCATGCTGAGATAAGAAAGCAACTAAAAGCAATGGATTTTGTTACCGAAACGATTGGTGAATTTACGATTACTGATATTTTAAAAGAGCTTGAAAAGCCAGGCCGTGACCCACGTGAAGCTATAGAGGAGTTTAGGTTTGCAGATGGCGTTAACAGCATGACGGATTTAAAACCCGGTATGAAAGTGCCCGCCATTATTACCAACATTACCAACTTTGGGGCCTTTGCAGATGTGGGCGTAAAGCAGGACGGGATGATACATGTATCTCAATTGGCAAACCGCTACATAAGCGATCCGAATGAAATAGTAAAGCTTGGGCAGAAAGTTATGGTGACCGTTGTGGAGGTTGATATTGCTCGTAAAAGAATTGCATTGAGTTTAAAGGAAAACGGAAATACCAGACACGAGGCTGTTAAGAAGGCATTTAAAAACGAGTTGCCGGTTAAGGAAAAGCAAGTACCAACTAATCCATTCCAGACAAAATTGATGGAGCTGAAGAAAAATTTTAAAGATTAGGTTATCATAAAGGTAATTTCATGCAATGGCTGTAACCAAACCACACATAAAAAAATTACTTACCTGTATTAATTTAGAAGAGCAGGAGCAGGTGCAGCGTTATAGTTTAGATCAGCAACACAGCCTTAAAGCTTTAAAGGCTGAAGGTCTGGCATTGCACCCGATCACTGTTACCCGTAAAAATTTTGGCTATGCCGATTATCCCGAAATAAGTTTCAAGCTTAGTTACCCGGTAGAAATAAATTTATTTAAAGATGGCGCTGCTATTGAATGTTTTTGCACGGGTGAAGAACCGGTAAAAGGCGTGCTGTTGAATTTAGATGGCAAGAGCGGAGAGTTCAGATTATTTGCGCCTGATTTTCCAGACTGGATAGAGGATAAAAATGTTGGTATTAAATTGGCGCCCGACCAGCGTACTACTTCCATAATGAAATCTACTTTGAATAACCTGGAAGCAAATAAGGATTTATACAGGTTGTTTGAGGAAATACATGGCACAGCAACTGTCGTAGAATCTGAATGTGATATTGAAGAACAAACGATTTCCTTTTACAATAAAACTTTAAACCCGAGCCAGCAAAACGCAGTAAAGGCAATGATTGCTAATAATGAAATGCTCATTATTCACGGCCCGCCGGGAACAGGTAAAACAACAACACTGATTGAAGGTATTTTGCTACTGATAAAACAGGGAGAGAAAATAATTGTAACAGCGCCAAGCAATACAGCGGTTGATAATATTGCCAAAGGATTAATTGCAAAAGGTGTTGCAGTTTTACGTGTAGGCAACAGCAGTAAAACGGATGAACTGGTTTTTGCCCATACACCCGAAGGGAAACTGCAAAACAGCAAAGAGCAAAAGGAAATAAAACAATTAAAAATACGGGCAGAGGAATTTAGAAAGATGGCTTTGAAATACAAGCGCAGTTTTGGCCGGGAAGAAAGAGAGCAACGTAATTTATTATTTAAAGAAGTAAAAGATATTCGTGCACAAATAAAAAAACTGCAGGCGTACAATGAAGAGAAATTGTTTGAACAGGCTGATGTTATTTTAGGTACGCCCATTGGTTTGTATGATGCAGATCTGCGGCATCTGAAATTTAATTGCCTGGTTATGGATGAAGCAGGCCAGTGTATTGAGCCACTCGCCTGGTGCGTATTTCCACTGGCACAAAAATATATTTTAGCGGGTGATCATTTGCAACTGCCACCAACTGTTTTAAGCAAGGAAGCTGCCCAGCTTGGATTTAATACTTCTATTTTAGAAACTGCAGCTAAAACCATTGAACCAATATTTTTATTGAACACGCAATACCGGATGCGCCAACCAATTGCGGGTTTCAGCAGCGCATATTTTTATGAGGGTAAGCTGTTAACCGATGAAAACCTTGCAAGCGAAGCACAACACCTTACATTTATTGATACCGCAGGGAGCGGGTTTAATGAAGAGCATGGGCAGGATGGAACAAGCCTTAAAAACGAAGGCGAACTAAGGATTGTAAATAAGATCATTGAAACAGAAAATATAGATACGCAGCAAACAGCCTTTATTTCTCCTTACGCCGGGCAGGTAGCTGCGGCCAAAGAATTATTGCCAAAAGAAATGCGCATCAGTACCATTGACAGTTTCCAGGGGCAAGAGCAGCATACCATTATTTTATCTTTGGTAAGAAGTAATGATGATGGTGTTATAGGTTTTTTGAAAGATTACCGCCGTATGAATGTAGCACTCACCAGGGCTAGAGAACAATTGTATGTAATAGGCGACAGCGCAACGCTTGGTAACGATGCTTTTTTTATTGCATTTTTAAAGTATGTAGAGGAGTTTGGGACTTATCGAACAGTTTGGGAATGGGAGTTATAAACTTTTAAAAAAATTAAAAGATTTAATGCTTCAGAAGAATGACCAAAATGAAATCCTTTTTATTTTTATGAATAGTCTGCTCTTAAGTAGTTAATTTTAGAAAAATACAAACGTAATGTCAAAAACAAAAATTACAGTAAACAGCAACGGTTCAATAAAAGTAGAAGGCGATTTTGAAATTGTTGATAAAAATGGTGACGTTTATAATCTGCAAGGCAGAGAAATCATTTCTATTTGCCGTTGCGGCTTATCGCAAAACAAACCTTTTTGCGATGGCTCTCACAAAGGGCATTTTGAGCATGATGCGGTGGCTTTTGATTTACCTCCCAAAAAAGTAGTCTAAGATTTATTTAGTCTGAATGCTGACCGGTTTCTATTTTCTTTTCAATCCTTCTATCGGGGATGAACCAGATAATTGCTACTATTACATAAAGTGAAAAGCCAGCCCACGGATGTATGAACAGGCATACGATAATTCCTGCGACGTATAAAACAACTGAAATAATTCCTTTATTGTCTTTGCCAATTGCCTTGGCTAATGTTGATTCTTTGCCATGAATAGCAGTAAGGCAGTGCGCCAGTATATAATAGGCTACACCGGCCATCATCAAAATAAATCCGTATAATATTACCGGCCATTTGCTAAAATGGTTTTCGCCCATCCATGCAGTTGCAAAAGGAACCAGCGATAGCCAAAACAACAAATGAATATTGGACCAGAGCACTGCCCCTGTAACTTTGTGTACCACTTGCATTAAGTGATGATGATTGTTCCAGTAAATACCAATGTAAATAAAGCTGAGTATATAACTCATGAATATTGGCAGCAAAGGTTTCAGGTCTTCAAGAATATCACCATGTGGCACTTTAATCTCCAAAACCATAATGGTTATAATGATTTCCTTACGCCATCGCTGAATGCTTCTAATCTTCCTTTGCCCATAAGCTTTTTTTATAGTTGTAAATTAATGGAAAATATATAAAAATAGAGAAGCTTGATTTCTATTTTCGCTTCAATGTAAGATCAATAAAGATAAAATGTACAATAGTGCGACGCCAATGAAGCTGCTCATTGTACTTCTGCCGGTTAACAAAGTAAAAAGATAGCGAAGCTATTTTAAGTAAGATCATCTTCCTTTTCTACATGTTTTTTATCGCCATCGCTTTGCTTGCCTCTTTTATAAATGATAAGGCCATTTAAAAAGTTGCGTAACAACTGGTCGCCCGCTTCCACAAAACCGGGATGGTCTTCATGTCTGAACAGGTCGCCCAGCGCACCTTTTGTAATATCAAAATCAACCAGCTTTAAAATTTCAATAATATCCTCGTTGCGTAACGCAAGTGCTACTCTTAATTTTTTTAGTATATCGTTATTGCTCAGCATTGTTTTAAATTAAAAGGTAAATAAAAAAAATCCTTTCGGTATGAAAGGATTTTTTAAAAGCTTGTATCATTAATATTAATAACCGCCTCTGTTGTAACCGCCGTCGCCACCGCTACGGTTTCCACCACCGCCGTAACCACCACCGCCGCCACGGTTTCCGCCGCCGCCGTAGCCGCCACCACCACTTTTCTTGTAGCCGCCACCGCCACCGCCGCCGCCGAAGCTACGCTTTGGACGATCACCTTCTGCACGAGGTTGTGATTCGTTAACGATTAATTTACGACCTTGTACGTCAACTTCGTTTAATGCAGCGATTGCAGCTTTAGCAGCTTCATCGTCTTCCATTTCAACAAAACCGAAACCTTTACTACGGCCGTTCATTTTGTCTTTTAAAATTTTAGCACTTGTTACAGTACCATGCTCTGTGAAGAGATTCATTAAATCGTCATCAGTCATAGACCAACTAAGATTTCCTACGTAAATGTTCATTGTAAAAACTTTTAAATAAATAAAAAAGAATAATGACTTAGTTGTTACAATGCACTGAATCGGACTTCAAAAAAGCTACTTCAGTCAATAGCGAAAAACTAAAACCATT
>JBBQLS010000153.1:0-8508 GCA_038328115.1 Chitinophagales bacterium | reverse complement strand
TTGATGTTAAACCTGCAAAACATATTACAGATACTGCGGCAGCATAAGCCCGAACTACAACGGAAATATCCGATTGGAAGGCTTGGTGTATTTGGTTCTTATGCAAGGGGAGAGGCGACAGCAAAAAGCGACATTGACATTAGCGTGGAAATAACCGGACCGATGGGATTGAATTTTGTTGACATGGCCGACGAAATAGAAGCTTTGTTCGGTATAAAAACCGATGTGGTACCCGAGCGATCTATAAAGCCAAAATATTTGCCTTACGTGCAAAAAGATATTGTGTATGTGTGAGCGAAAACCATCTGTTATTATTGATGATATTTTAAGTTGTGTAGCGCAATAAAGTTATACACTGCTGATCTTTCTTTTGAGCAGTTCTCTGGTAATTTTATGGTAACGGAGGCTTGTTTATACAATTTTCAAATTATTGGCTAAGCTGTTTCTAAATTACCGGTAGCAATAAAAGAAGCCAATCCAAATATTCCATGGGTGCGTATAAAAGGGATGCATAACAGGCTTATTCATGAATACTTTGGTACTGATCTGCAACTGATATGGGAAGTAATACAAGATGAATTACCAACTTTTGAAACAGCATTAAAAATCATGCATGATTCGCTGACTTAAATAATTCTTTTTGCAAGGATACAAGCGTTTTCTCAACATTTGCAGATTTCAAATTACATTCCCAAACCTCAATCACTTTCCAGCCATCTTTCTTTAATGCTTTTCCAGTTTTTTTATCATTGGCTTTGTTGCGGTTTATACCGATGTGACTTTGCAATCAGTCCAATCGGTATTTACCAAAAGCCAACCGCACAGGAGCCTGGCTTGAATTTCAGCCTGGCTACATTGGCCTAAAATGAAATTCAGTTTGGTATTATTTTACCTGTCCACCATTGTGTGCGGGTTTGGGGCACTACAAAATATCTGCAGTTTGCATGGCCATGCCAAAAGCATCCATGTACAAAAATTACCGTTTTGTATTTGGGTAAAACAATATCGGGCTTGCCGGGGAGTTTTTTATCGTGCAGTTTATACCGGTAACCATTTGCATGTAAAAATTCACGCACCAGCATTTCGGGCTTAGTATCCTTGCCTTTAATGCGGCTCATGTTAAAGCTGCGGGTTGCTTTGTTGTGTACATCGGCCATGTTGCAAAGCTAAGCAGCATTTTTATTTATTACCCCGCACTTGCATTACTCAAATATTGACACTATCTTTTGCCTCTAAACGTCTGCGCCTTAAAAAGCAGACACAGGTATTTTCCTGAAAATTTAACCAAAACAAACACAACAATGAAACAGATTTTTTTAGTGGCCGGCCTGGCATTTGCACTGGCGGCCTGCAACAACGAAACCAAAGATGCCGGTAAGGCAGATAAACCCGCTGAAGCCTCCGGCGCAAAAGTTGAATACCCCTTTACACCGCCAACCCCTTACCGCGAATGGCAAATGGGCAGCGAGCAAAACAGCTTAGTGGCCATGAATGCGCTTAAAGCCTGGACTGATAAAGATTTTGCAAAACTGGGAGCTAATATTGGAGATTCGCTGGATGTAACTTTTGATGGTTTTAAGGCAAAAATGGGGAGGGACAGTGCGGTAAATTTTCTGAAGGTCCAACGCGGAAACTATGCCGATATTAACATCACTATGTACGACTGGGAATCGGTGATATCCGCCGATAAAAAGGTTGAGTATGTTACTTTGTGGTACAAAGAGGCGTGGACAGATATGAAGGGTGCTAAAGATTCGCTGAATATTATTGATGACTGCAAAATGGCTAATGGTAAAATGATAGAACTGGATGAGAAGATCCAGCATTTTCCAGCAAAGAAATAATGATCTGTTTTATTTGAAGCTGCCCTGCTGTGTATAGCGGGGCAGCTTTTTTTATACCCGTTTAAAATACTTTTTATTTACCGGCAGCTTTTTCCCATATTTTTTGGTACCACATAAAGGAAAGTATATCGGCAATAGTTTTTAGCACCAAAAAAATAAGTGAGGGCTGCACATGCAAAAAAACGGAGCCCATTATCATCAGGTGCATGGGTATTACCCGCAGATAGGGCAAAAAGAAAATGCTGCCAATTTCAAATTTCATTTGCTGCCCTGCATTTTTTTGCCTGATAAATGAAGAAAGCGATTCTGATAAAAATGCCGCCACGCCAATCAGAAAAAAACGCTTATCTACATTAATGCCAAGATAGACGGCAATGAATATCATATATACCAGGTGAAATATACCAAAATGTACCGCAAAGAACCAGGGCAGGCAACCCCTGCCTTTTTCAGTCATGGGTTGGCCGTTTACTTTAATATCGCCGGCATCATAATTTTTAATGGTGAGCAGGTCAACAAAATTAAAAAAGCCTATGATTACACTTTGTAACCAGTAAATCCACACAACGGTTACAAATCCGTTGCTGTGGCTGTTAAAATACCAGATGCAGTAAATATTACTGGCCAGCAGCATGAGAAGATATGGGTTGGCGAAATATTTTTTAAGCATATAGCAGTTGTAATTATAAATTTAAGGGGTGTATAAATATAGCACTTTATGCAAGCTGTTTGGTTTCAGTTTTTTATTTTGCAGCAGTCTGAAAGAAAAGTATAAAAATTTAATGTCCGGTTTATCAATAAATTTCCCTCTCCAACCTCAATTTCTCTTTAACTTTCCATAATGAAATATTTTATTGCTGTACCATTACTAATGCTGGCAAACTTTGTGTTTGCACAGGCTGATAAACCTTTTATAAAACTGGTAGAGCCCACTAAAGCAGACATCAATATAAAAACGGCCCGGAACTTTATTGTGGGCAGCACCTGTAAAACCTGCAACCTTACTGTAAACGGGCAGCCCGTAAAAGTTTATGCTTCCGGTGCTTTTGCTTATGAATTAAATTTAAAACCCGGCGATACTGCTTTTAACCTTATTGCTTTTACCGCACCGGATAAGTCTGTAAACAAAAAATTGAATTACAATTACAAACTGCCGCCTCCGCCAGACACCGTTAAAATATTAGACATTGCAAGTATAGAAACCTTCCCCGAAGGCAATTTATTTGTAATGCCCGGCGACCTTATAAAATTTAAAGTAAAGGCACTTACAGGCTGTATCATTTTTGCCAACGGCAATATTCCTTTGTATGAAATGCTTAAAAATAAAATGCCCGGTATTTACCAGGGCGAATATGTGGTGAAGGAAAGCGACAGTTTTTTGGTTAGCAAAATACCCATAACCATTACAGATAAAACGGGCAAAGCTGTTACAAAACAAACTAAGTATTGGGTAAGTATGTTTGGCCCGATGGCACCCAATGTGGCAGTAACCAAAGGCAGGCTGGCGCATTTGCTGTATGGCCTGGGCGATGACAG
This sequence comes from Chitinophagales bacterium, assembly GCA_038328115.1. Taxonomy (GTDB): domain Bacteria; phylum Bacteroidota; class Bacteroidia; order Chitinophagales; family Chitinophagaceae; genus Ferruginibacter. The sequence goes on along the minus strand of JBBQLS010000153.1, from coordinate 5,128 downwards.
GCTGGGTGGTGCTAAAATTGGTTATTTAGATTCTGCGGTGTTGCTGCAGGTGGTTGGTAAGGTTGATAAGGAGTATAAAGTAAAACTGAGTAAATACCGCAGTGCTTATATTGATGAGGATGCGGTGGAGTTTTTGCCTAAAGGAACTTTTACACCGGAATCACTAACGGATAAATGGACGGTGTATGGTGATAGTACTTTTGATTATGTGCAACTGGGTTTGTTTGCAAGATTGCCTTACCAGAGTTTTCAAATGGTTGACCCATCAAAAATTGTAGTGGATGTTTTTGGTGCTACCAACAATACCAACTGGATAACACAATTAGAAAGCAGCAAGGAAATAAAAAATGTGCGTTACGAGCAGATAGAGGATGAGGTTTTTAGAATTACCATTGAACTGAAACATGCCCAGCACTGGGGTTATAGCATTTATTACAAAGGCAATACACTGGTTATAAAAATAAAACGGCAGCCTGAAAATCTGTTGCTTAAAAATTTAACCATTGCGGTTGATGCAGGTCATGGCGGCAGTAATACCGGAGCCGGCGGGCCAACAGGCTCATCAGAAAAAATGCTTACACTGGCGGTTTCGCTTAAACTGCAGAAGCTGCTGGAACAAAATGGTGCTAAAGTCATTATGAGCCGTACTACAGAAAAGTTTTTTGATAATAAGGAACGTATTTTATTTTACCGCGATAGTATGCCCGATCTGTTGATCAGCATTCATTTAAATTCATCTGCCGATCCGATACGCACCATCGGCACCAGCACTTTTTACCGCTACATCGGTTTCCGTAATTTAAGCAACAGTATTTACAAACGTATGCTGGAGCTAGGTTTAAAGGAGTATGGCAATAACAGCAGTTTTAATTTTATGCTCAACAGCCCTATTGAATATCCGAATGCATTAGTAGAAACCTTGTTCCTGAGTAACCCTGAAGATGAAATGAAAATACTTGATGAGAATTTTCAGCAGCAGATTGCGGAAAAGATAGTGCAGGGGGTAAAAGATTTTTTAGAGAGTTGTAAACAAAAACCTTAGCCGTCTTTGTGTGTATTAACGCAGCTTAGCTGCGTTAATAAAAATTGCCACTGAGGCACTAAAGCACTGAAAAATACATATTCAATTCTGTGCCTTCCGTGCCTCCGTGGCAAATCTCTTTTTGCCGAAGGCAAAATCCTTTTTTTCTTCATGCCTTCTCGTAAAAGCAATTATTTTTTCATTGCTGCTTCATAAGCAGCAATCGTTTCATTTACTGCTTTTATCATTTGCGTTGTTGGTGGCCAGTCGCCATCCTGTAAAGTATTTTGTAAAGCAGTAAAGTTGTTTAAATATTTATTTACGGCTTTTAGTTTGTCGGTATCTTTTATTGTCTGCAGACCGCTCATACATTTTTTGATGTAGTTGTAACAGGTCAAACTTAAATCGTGCTGCATAGCTAAATCTTTTACGGGCGTTTTTATCCTCGGATCTATTTTTACATTAAATGCCTGAAAGAATTCTTTACCATCAACCGTAAGTTTTGCAATATACACACCTGGCATTACCCAAGGCGATGTTGGATCAGGTGCTGTATTCTCTGGCGTTGCAGAAATTGGAAAAGAAGGCGGCACATTCAACGGCTGGTAATGCATATCCCACATAAAGCGGTGACTGCCTTCTTTTGCTGAAAGTATTTGTTGTGGACGAATCCAATAAGCCGGCGCATTGTTGGGCGGAATACTGTACAGGGTATCTTTACTGCTATAAGTGCGTATTAATTTATTTGTTTGTGTACGATACTTAGGCAAATCTTTTTCGGCAACCAGGCCTGTAATTTTTGTGTCATAAATTTCCAGCTTCACATCCGTTGCTTCTTCATTTAAAAAATAATTGATGATGGCACCATCAGGCGGGTTTTGTCCGGCAGGTTCATCGGGTGGTACCGGTGTATCGGAATACATGCTCCATCTTACCCGAAAAGCATTTTGGGGTTGATACAATATAACCGGCGATGCAGATAGTCTTTCATCAAGATATCGCAAAGGGGTAATATCATCCAGAATCCAGAAACTGCGGCCATGCGTACCAATTACCAGATCATCATCTTTAATTACCAGATCCCTGATAGAAGTGGCCGGCATGTTCAATCGTAAACTCTGCCAGTTGGCTCCATCATCAAAAGAAACATACACGGCTCTTTCGCTGCCGGCAAATAATAATCCTTTTCTCAGTGGATCTTCTTTAACCACATTGATGGGATCGTTGGGTAAACCATTTACAATTTCGGTCCAGGTTTTTCCGCCGTTGGTTGTTTTGTAAATATGCGGATGCATATCATCCAGCCGGATGCTGTTAACGGCTGCATACGCTGTGTTAACATCGGTATGACTGGCATCCATCAATGATATCTTGCTCCAGCTTGGGATTGATGGCGGCGTAACATTCTTCCATGTTTTACCGCCGTCTTTGGTTACATGTATCAACCCATCATCGGTGCCGCACCAGATGGTATTGATGTCAACATAAGATGGAGCAACGGTATAAATAACACCACGGCGCGGCATCTTCTTCATTTCTTCTTTTGTATAAACACCAACAGCAGCAGGAATATCCCAGCTTTCTCTTGAAAGGTCGGGACTGATGATATCCCATTTATTTCCTCCATCCATTGTTTTAAACAACACATTGCCGGCATAATACAATGTTTTTTTATCAATGGGATTGAAGAGCACAGGAGCTGTTCTTATAAAACGATATTTACCGCTCCGCACAGCTTCCGGCGAAATATTTTGTGACTGTCCGTTTCTTTTATCGTACCTCGAAATTTTTCCACCATAAACAATATTTGAATTCATGGGATCGGCAACCACATAGCCATATTCTTCTGCTGCAACGGGATGCCATTCTCTATAACTTATTTGCCCATCATTACCTCTTGATGCAATACCAACTGATCCACTCTCTTGTTGGCCGCTATAAACATTGTACGGAAAATCATTATCGGCACTAACATGGTAAAACTGTGCAGTAGGCTGGTTGTACCAGCTTGAAAAAGTTTCGCCGCCATTCACAGTGATAACAGCGCCCTGGTCGCTGGCAATTAAAATAATGTTTGTGTTATCAGGGTTTATCCAGATACGGTGATAATCATCGCCGCCCGGCGCCCCACGAAATGCAGTCCAGTTTTTTCCGCCATCCATACTTTTCCAAACCACCACATCGGCTGTGTAAACAATGTCTGCATTTTTTGGGTCCACTTTTACTTCGGCAAAATCACTTCCTCTTCCCCAGTATCTTTCATCTGCATTTATATTGCTCCAGGTTTCGCCGGCATCATCACTGCGATATATACCTCCCATTTTTCCGGCATCAACTGTTGCATACAGGCGGTTACTGTTTGATGGTGCAATGCAAAAACCAATACGGCCCAAACCTTGCTCAGGTGTTGGCAAGCCGGTCAATAATTTTTTCCAGGTGGTTCCTCCATCCACACTTTTAAAAAGACCGCTTTCTTTACCGTTCCAGGCGCCGTTTTCCCAGGGCCCCTGCCTGCCTGCCCACATATCGGCATAAATAATATTGCTGTTATTGGGGTCGATGGTAACCTGTATGGCACCGGTGTTTTCATCTTTGTATAAAACCCGTTGCCATGTTTTTCCACCATCAATGGTTCTGTACACACCGCGTTCTTCATTGGGTCCGTAAGGATGACCGAGTGCTGCTGCAAAAACCCGGTTCTCATTTTTAGGATCAATGGCCAGACCTCCAATTTGTTGTGCTTCTTTAAGTCCGGTGTTTATCCATGTCTTGCCGCCATCAGTTGATTTGTAAATGCCATCACCAACACTCAGGTCTGGCCGCTGCAGACCTTCGCCGCTGCCCACATAAATCACATTGGGGTTTGAAGGGGAGACCACCACATCACCAACAGAACCTGTTGGCTGGTCATCAAAGATGGGTTTCCAGGTGCGGCCAAAATCGGTGGTCTTCCACACGCCGCCATTGTTTACGCCAATATAAAATACATTGGGCTGCGATGGTACACCAACAGCACCAACGGTTCGTCCGCCGCGGTGTGGGCCAATGCAGCGCCATTGCATGGCATTATAATATTTTGCATCAAAGGTTTGGGCTTTTACATTTAGTAAAAAACAAAGGCAGAGCAGCGAGCTGGTAAACTTATGCATGAGTGTTTTTTTAAAGAAGATAAAATTGATTCCTGAATTCGAATAAATAAACAGGAACATAAATTTAACTTTGTTATTCAACTTTTAATAATTTTTATATGAGCAACTTAGTACAGGAATTTAACGACTACCGCACAAAAATGAATGAAGTGATCCTCAGCAAAGAAAACCTGGTTATAAAAAGATTGTGGAACCTGGATACCAATACATACGCTGAAGGAGCATTGGATGTAAAGACAAAAGAACTGCTGGGCCTCGTAGCAAGTATGGTTTTGCGTTGCGATGATTGCATTAAATACCACCTGGGTAAATCGCATGAGCTGGGCATTAGCACCGAACAGATGTATGAGGTATTTGCCGTGGCAAATATTGTTGGCGGAACGATTGTGGTACCGCATACGAGAAGGGCGGCGGAGTATTGGGAGGAGCTTTTGAATATTGAACAAGGAACAAGGAATTTTGAATTGTGAAGTATAAAAACAAGAACTTCTCTTTGCCGGAAGATTTAATTTATTAATTAGCTATTGTGGATCGCTGAATTTCACTATATTTTTAGCAAAACAATCTTTGGTTATGGAAAGAAAATTCGACCTTGATGAACGACTCATAAATTTTGCAGTTGCTGTAATAGATATCTCTGAAGGATTGCCTAAAAGCTTTGCAGGAAACCATATAGCCGGACAATTGGTAAGGAGCGGCTCATCTCCTGCTTTAAATTATGGCGAGGCCCAAAGTGCCGAATCCCGCAATGATTTTATTCATAAAATGAAAGTTTCAGCAAAAGAATTAAGGGAAACCTATAACTGTTTAAGAATCATTAAACCCGGATTTTGCAGTTGAAATCTACTGTGGCTTCCAAATCCTTCACAGCTAAGCCTTTCAGAACATTTTTTGAATTCAAAATAGTTCACTATTCTTTCATCCAAAAAATAACCTGAAACCCTTATCTGTTTTGTAT
>JBBQLS010000152.1:0-8574 GCA_038328115.1 Chitinophagales bacterium | reverse complement strand
AACTAATTTTATATGGAATGATGAATTTGCTGGCACAGTTAATGGGTTACCTGGCTTTTATTTTTTTGGCAGTTTCGTTATGGGTTAACAACGATATAAAATTCAGATGGATAAATAGTTTGGGAAGCCTTTCCTTTGTTTTTTACGGCTTTTTTATAGATGCCTTTCCAATAGTGTTAACCAATTCGGTTTTACTCGCCATCAACATTTATTTTCTTTTCAAAATATACCGCAGGCAGGAAAAATTTGACCTGGTTGAATTTAAAAATGATGCTGCACTAATTCCCAGATTTCTTTCATTTTATAAAAAAGATATAGAGGCCTATTTTCCGGATTTTATTTTGGGAGAAGCAGATAACGAAATACGTTTTGTGGTACTGCGTGATATTGTTGTAGCAAATATTTTTGTTGCTAACGTTATTGAAGGAGGCGATGCCATTGTAAAAATAAACTACACCGTCCCCAAATACCGCGATTATAAAGTAGGGCGCTTTTTATTTGAAGAAGGCAGAGAATTTTTGCGTAGCAAAGGCATCAGAAGAATTATTTACCTGCAGGTACACAATGCAAACCACGGGAAGTTTTTAAAAGTGATGGGCTTTAAAAAAGAAGTTATTGAAACCGGTTTTTTTTATTCAAAGAATATTTAGCCGTAGGTAGTTTAAAATCACTTATTACTTAAACCTGCCTCCCAAATCACAAATGTTTATTAACATTTAAACAGGCACATACTAATTAACCCCGGTACTTCGTTAGTTCCATACATGTAAGTGCAGTAATGCATTTACGTATTCCGTAATAATATTTTACTCTTCAATTATTTTCTGCATGAAAACTCAGTTCATTGGCTGTAAAGCTCTGTTTATAATAATTTCGGCTTGCTTGCTACTTATTGCCAACAGTAGCATAGCGCAAACCAAAGGCATTTTGCCTTTAAGCGGCATGAAATATTTTTGTGAGGGAATTGAAGCCGGGACAATTGATATCGAAATTGATGGTGCCCAACTGCTCAGCAACCGAATTCCGCTTAATAAAGAAATTGAGGTCAGGTTTTTGCAACCAAAGGGCTTTACAGCCGATAATGCAAAAATCATGTTTGCAGGTGCAGAGGTAATTGTATTTTCGCCCAGGGGCGAAATGTTGTTCAATAATCCAAACGTATGTTTAACGGGCTATTCTAAAGGTTTTTCTGCAAAAGATATAAACACGTTCAGTATAAAATTTGGCATTGGCGTTGATTTGATGAAAGGGAATTTGGGTGGGGTACTAAAAATAAGACTGTACGATCTGAAAGGAAAAAATCAGCTCAGGCTTGAAAGTCCCGTGAGTTTTGCCAGACCCGGAGAACCGTTGCAGGTTTCAAAAAGTGCGAAGTCGATAAAAGCCAATATCGGCGTAAATGGTATGATAAGTGGGTTAGAAGCCAAAGATATGTTGGTTAATGTGGATACAACCATAAAAGTTTCGCCAAAAATGGCCTATACCAGTATGGATATTTCAAATATTGAAGGTTCAAGCCTGGCGGAGATATTCTCCGGCAAAGAAAATTTTTGGGTTTACGACAGCGATTTAAATGAAGTGAAAATAACGGATATACTTTTAAAAAAAGTAAAAGGTGCTATGGAAAACAATACGGTGAACTGCACTTTAAAAATACCATATCGGCTAAAAGCCAATAATAGTAAGCTTTACACAGTCAGGTACCGATGGGAGGGAGCCAATAAAAATCAGGTGATTGATGTGGTAGTTAAAAACTGATTGAAATGATTTTATTAAAAAAGCCTTTTGAAAATTCAAAAGGCTTTTTCGTTTGCAGCTTATTGGTCATCAAGCCGGAAAGAAACATTACAGATTACACCAAAAGAACTTACTTTATTGTCTTTTACGTGTGCCTTAATATCCTTTACATACACCGAATCAATATTTCGTATTGTTTTGGCACATTCGGCCACAGCATTGTGTACGGCATCATCAATACTAATGGTAGAGGAAGCAATTACCTCTATTACTTTTACGATAGGCATAGTTGTGTTTTTTGAGTTATTAAATAACAGGCTTTGTAAAACCTATTTACATTTATTGATAAAGTCAATTATTTCCATCACCGAAATACTTTTTGCATCCTGGTAATTATGATATTGTTCAGCCACCAGGTCAACAGAGCAATCGCAATATTGGTGGGCTTTTTCGCTGCCAATCAGTTTACCGGCCTTATTCTCACAATTAGAAACAAATTCCTTTATTTCACGGTTTAGCCAGTATTTGGCTGCAATACGCCCTACGGTTTTGCAAGAAACAATAGCAAGGATCATAACCAAAATGGCCGGTAACACTAATTTATAAAATTTCATATCATCTGATTTATGCTACAATATAGAATATTTTAAACAGATATAGTGACCGCAAAATAATTTTTTAAAGGAAGTTTTATTCTGATAAAATAAAAAAATCATTTTTTCGTTTTTTATTCTTTCCTGCAAAATGTAATTCAGGGGAATTCGTTTCTTGGAGTACCAATTTTTTTTGCAAAAAAAATCCTTATGAAAACAATCACATATCTGGCTATAAGTTGCCTGGCCTTATTATTTGTAGCAATGTTCCTGGTATTGGTGCTGTTTGTAAAGCATTCATAATACCTATCCTAATCAAAGATTAATATACAACAGAAAAATAATTTCAGTTTATATAATAATTTTTACCGTTTAACGTTTTTGATGTAAACCCTCCAAACCCTATGAAAAATATTATATCAGCTATTGCTATGCTATTAAGTACAACGGCGCTTTTAAATTCCTGCGCAGTCAGCAAAAATTCCCTTGATCAGCAAAAAACAACTGTAACAAATGCAAATGAAGCATCGGCCAACTGTTTTGTTCAGTTAAATGATGGCACTATTAAGCAGTTTTCTACCTTAAAAATGATTACAGGCTTATTAACCACGCCACACCTGTTAGGAGACGGAAAGACTGTTATTAATGCAAAAGAAATAACTGCCTACCAGAACGATAAACATTATGCTGTTTCTTCAAAAATATTAACCAGCAAAAAATCGGCGCATGTATCGGTAGAAACCTTACCAGGATTTGCTGTCAGGGTATTATCAGGGAAACTAAACGTGTACTGCCGTAAGTATTACAATGGAGCAAGTACCTCTGATGAATACTTTCTGCAGAACGGCAGCGATGGCTATATTATAGCTTATTCAAAAGATGTTTTAAAAAGCCTGCTGAAGGATGATATGAACGCAACAGCGTTTTTTAACAGTAAAACAAAGGTATCGCCCATGTCTAAAAAAATACTAACCGCTGTTGAAATTTACAATAAAGGTCAGATGATGACTAAAAACTAAACCTCAGGGTTTCGAAGAATATTAAAAAAAAGGGAATTTAATCGGCGATTAAATTCCCTTTGTAATTGCAGGCCATTATCAGTTTAAGGAGGCATCAAAATCTACAGCACTATAATCTTTTATTTCGTTGTACAGCGTATCCCGTTCAATCGGCTTACGGTTTACCTGCTTAATAAGTGTTACCAGTTCTTCTGTACTCATGGCGGGTGTTTGCTCTTCGCTGCCTGCCATGCTATAAATTTTGGTAGAGTCATCTATTGTGCCATCAATATCATTAACACCAAAAGAAAGACTTAGTTGGGCATTCTGGCGGCCAAGCATAGGCCAGTAAGCTTTCAGGTGTGGGAAATTATCTAAGTAAATACGGGCGATTGCATACAACCGCATATCTTCTGTTGTAACCGATTCAGGTACACCGCTCATGGCATTATCGCCATTGCGGAATTTAAGCGGGATGAATGTGTTGAAGCCGTCGGTTTTATCCTGCAGGTCTCTCAACCTTTTCATATGGTCTATCCGGTGTTCGTATTTTTCAATATGTCCATACAACATAGTTGCATTGCTGTGCATGCCTAACTTGTGTGCCGTTTCATGAATGGCCAGCCATCCATCAGCATCCACCTTGTCCTCACATATTTGTTTTCTTATATCAGGATGAAAAATTTCGGCGCCACCACCCGGTAAACTATCTAAACCGGCTTCATGTAATTGCTTCATACCTTCTTCCACAGTAAGTTTTGCCTTGCGGAACATATAGTCCAGTTCCACAGCTGTAAATGCTTTTACATGCAAATCCGGCCGATGTGCTTTTATCTTCTGCATCAGCTCAATAAAATAAGCCATATTCATTTTAGGATGCACACCGCCAACAATATGCACTTCGGTAATGGGTTTGCCATCGTAGGTTTTTACAATGTCCAGCATCTGATCAATGCTCAGTTCCCAGCCTTCTTCCTTATGTGCATACAGGCGGGAGTAGGAGCAGAACTCACAACTGAACACACAAATATTTGTTGGCTCAATATGAAAATTGCGGTTGAAATAGGTTTTGTCGCCATGCAATCTTTCCCTTATAAAATTGGCCAAAGCGCCTACAAAAGCAAGACTGCCTTTTTCAAAAAGTAACAGGCATTCTGCATCGGTAATTCTTTCCTTATTTTTTACCTTTTGGGCTATCTTTTTAAGTCCTTCGTCTGAAACGGCATCAATTAAAATATCAATGGAGTCTGTCATCACATTTTTTTACAAATTTACGCCGATAATGAATGTTACAACGCTAAAATTTTGTTGAATAATGCTTTGTAAAAATCCGGCAGCGATTGTTTTACGTGTGTAATAAATGTATATCTTCCACATCTAAAAATAAACAACGCTATATGACTATAAAATTCCGACTCACACTGATGAGTTTTTTGCAGTTTTTTGTTTGGGGTGCCTGGTTAATAACCGTGGGTAACTACTGGTTTGGCACAAAGCAATGGAGTGGGGCAGAGTTTGGTGCTATTTTTTCTACATTAGGATTTGCTTCGTTAATAATGCCTGCCGTTACGGGTATTATTGCCGATAGATGGATAAGTGCTGAAAAATTATACGGCATACTTCACATTATTGGAGCTTTGTTTTTAGCATACATACCCTCCGTGCAGGATCCGGCAACATTCTGGTGGATAATATTTGGAGCTATGCTTTGTTATATGCCTACCATTTCGTTGTCAAACTCAATTTCATATACCATTTTAAAAAACAGTAATTACGATGTTGTAAAAGTGTTTCCACCCATCAGGGTTTGGGGTACAGTTGGTTTTATTGTGGCTATGTGGTTTACCAATCTTACCGGCAATAAGGCCTCTGGCAATATGTTTTACATTTCGGCTGCAGCAGCAATTGTATTAGGCATTTACTCTTTCACACTTCCTAAATGTCCGCCACCAAAACTGATTGCAGAAAATGCCACCTGGGTAGAAAAACTGGGCTTAAAAGCTTTCGCTTTGTTTGGAACTTCCAAAATGGCAATGTTCTTTCTTTTCTCCATGTTTTTGGGAGCCGCCTTGCAGTTAACAAATATGTATGGCGATGTATTTCTTTCTGAATTTGCAAAAAATCCTGTTTATGCAGAATCAATTGTTGTAAAAAGATCAACACTTATCATGTCTATATCACAAATCTCCGAAACCCTGTTCATACTGGCGATTCCATTCTTTTTAAAACGTTTCGGTATTAAAAATGTAATGCTGATATCGATGCTGGCCTGGGTTTTACGATTCGGCCTTTTTGCCTACGGCGATCCTGCCAGTGGATTGTGGATGATCGTACTTTCGTGCATTGTGTACGGAATGGCATTTGATTTTTTCAATATTTCAGGTTCGCTCTTTATTGAAACAACCACCAGCCCGGCCATACGATCCAGCGCACAGGGGTTATTTATGATGGTTACCAATGGAATAGGAGCAGTGTTGGGCGCTTTAATAAGTGGCTGGCTTATACAGAAATATTTTACATCGGCCGATGGAAACCGCGACTGGCATGGTATATGGCAGGCATTTGCAGCGTATGTACTGGTAGTTGCTGTATTGTTCTTCATCTTCTTTAAACACAAACACGATCCAAAAGCATTAGAGAACGTGCAACACTAAATTTCAACTCAACTATTGTGTTGTATTAAAAATGCCCCGGAATTCCAGGGCATTTTCTTATCTGCGAAATCAGATCAATAACTTTTAATCAGCGATTATTTATGCTGCTCAATCTTTTTAACAAAATTTGATTTTGGTTGGGCGCCAACCAGTTTATCAACCACTTGTCCGCCTTTTACAAAAAGGATAGCCGGAATACTGGTGATACCGTAGTTCATAGATATCTGAGGATTATTATCCACATTCACTTTTCCTACGTTTACCTTGCCGTCGTAATCCTTGGCAAGCTCTTCAATAACAGGGCCTATTGCACGGCAAGGGCCGCACCATTCTGCCCAAAAGTCAATAACGGATAATTTATCAGAGCCTAAAACGTCTGTTTGAAAGTTTGCATCTGTGAATTCTTGTGCCATAATATTTTTTTTAGTTTTTGTTTATTTAATAAGACAGAGGGCAAAGTTAGTTCCAAATAGATTAAAATGCTTTTATGACATATCCACAGGGTGTGCTGAAATATTATTGGCAGGTAAAGTAGCCATAGTGGCTGAAAATCTTAGATGTGTGATGTACCATGTACGAGGGTTCTCTCCATTAAAAGAATTTCGTTCATATTACATCTAACATCGTACATTAGCCCGTTACCACGCTCACTTCAATATCCTTATTCTCATTTAAATAGAAGGCCAGGTCATCGTTCATCTGTACGCTTTTTTCCAGGCTATACATACCTACTTTAAACTTATTACGGCTGTCAATTACGTTGAATTTTATAGAAGTTTTACCGGGATTAGCCTTCACATTCGCATCTATAAACTCCACCATTTCTTTATTAATAAATTGAGGCTCCACATCAATAATTACCTGTTTGGTTAAGGTAGATTTTACCGTTTCAAGCAGGTGTAATTTATTTATGCTGAAATCGTAAGACTGGCCATCGTACCGCTGCCTGAAAGCACCTTCAATCATAACAATCAGGCCTTTTTCTAAGTAATTAGTATATTTCACATAGTCTTCGCTCCAGAGCATAAATTCAGCCTTGCCACTGTAATCTTCAATGCCCAGTATGGCAAAGTTTTTACCGGCCTTGGTTAACCGGTGCTGCACATCAACTACCAGGCCTGCCAGCCTGAAACTACGGGCAGGATTAGGATGCGTATTTATGGCCGTTTTAAATTCAACATAATCTGCCAACGGCGTAATATTATAATGCTGCATTTCAAACTTATAATTATCCAGCGGATGTCCGCTCATGAACATGCCGGTAACTTCTTTTTCGTAATCAAGCTGCACTGCCAAAGGCCAGGGTTCGCAAACCGATAATTTGGGTTGAACGATCTCTGGCATTTGCATATCCCCAAATAGTGTATTTGCCGAATTGGCATTTTGATTTTGAAAAACCGAACCAAATTTTAATATCTTATCTAATCCCTGCACATCGCCGGGAGCCTGGTAAAAATATTGGGCCCGGCTAATTTCTTTAAAACAATCGAAGGCCCCTGAATAGATCAAACTCTCTAAAGACTTTTTACCCGCATTTCGGTGGTTAACCCTTTTAGCAAGGTCGTACATAGAAGAATAGTGGCCGTGTTTGCTTCTTTCGTCAATAATATTCTGAATCGCATTTTCGCCAACACCTTTTAAACCACTAAAACCAAAACGTATCTCACCCTTCGCATTTACCGCAAAACCGTTCTGCGATTCATTAATATCAGGCCCCAGCACTTTTAATCCCATCCGTTTACATTCTTCCATAAAGAAAGTGATCTTATCAATACTGCCTGCATGGTTTAAAACCGCCGCCATATATTCGCTTGGATAATGCGCTTTTAAATAAGCTGTCTGATAGGCCACAAAAGCATAGCAGGTAGAGTGCGATTTATTGAAGGCGTATTGTGCAAATGCTTCCCAATCTGTCCATACTTTTTCCAGTGTTTCTTTGGAATGTCCTTTTGCTGTAGCGCCATCCACAAACTGTACTTTCATTTTATCAAGTACAGATTTTTGCTTTTTACCCATGGCTTTACGCAACACATCCGCATCGCCCTTACTAAAACCACCCAGCTTTTGCGACAGTAACATTACCTGTTCCTGATAGACAGTAATACCATACGTTTCTTTCAGGTATTCCTCCATATCGGGCAAATCATAAACAACTTCTTTCTTGCCATGTTTGCGGTCAATATACTCAGGTATATATGCCATTGGGCCGGGCCGGTAAAGGGCGTTCATCGCAATCAGATCGGCAAACTTATCGGGTTTAAGTTCACGCAGGTGTTTTTGCATACCGGGACTTTCAAACTGAAAGGTTCCGTTTGTATCGCCTTGCTGGTAAAGCCTGTAGGTTTTTTCATCATCCAAAGGAATGGCATCAATATCGATAACTATTCCGTGGTTTTGTTTTATTAGAGATAAAGCAGTCTTTAAAATGCTAAGGGTTTTTAATCCCAAAAAGTCCATCTTAATTACACCGGCTTCTTCAATAGAATTGCCTTCAATTTGTGTAAGCCACAGTTCCGATTCCCTGGAAGTAGCTACGGGTAATAATTCAGTAAGATCTTTTGGCGCAATGATGATGGCCGATGCATGGATACC
>JBBQLS010000151.1:0-8663 GCA_038328115.1 Chitinophagales bacterium | reverse complement strand
CCCTTCTTTCTATATTGTTATTTGTTCTTACTCTTGTATTGCCTCTTGGGCCTGTAACACGGGTTCTTGTGCGGTTTACTCTGTAATTGTTACGTGCAACTGTTGTTCTTGTTCTAACTATGGTAGAGCTTGCACGGTAAGGAGTATAAATCCGATGTGCTGCAACAACGCGGTGAGTGTACACAACAGCGCAATGCCTGTGATAAACAAAAACCCTGGGATGATAAACACGCCATGCCAATGGGTGCCATGGCCTCCACCAACCTGGGTAATAGCTCCAGCGCCATGGAGAAACCCAGGGCACATAAACGGGACGATAAACAAAACGAACTGCTGGCCAGAAGAAAACATTTACAATTATCCTGTTAGATTCGATATAGTTTACCGAAGGTCCATTTACCTTGTCTTCAGTTGCATTATCCATTTCATCTCCTTCGTCGGAAGCCTCTACGATCTTTTGCTCACCAAAAATTTCTTCGTCACCCACAATTTGAGCCACCGCAGTTGTGTCACCGGTTTTTTCGAGTTCTATCACTGCTATGTCCTGGTTTTCTGTTTCAGACACTGCAACCTGCAATACAAAAGCATGGACATCCTTTCCGGCCTTGTCAATTACTTTTATGTAATCAATTTTGCCATCGCCGTTCAGGTCGAGGTTATTTACATTTTTGTTTTCGGTATTGATCAGTTTTTCAAATTCTTCAATAGATGAAGACTGTTTGAACATTTCTAATGCGCCCTGCAGGCTGAAGTTATCGCCGGGCATTCCTGTTGAATCCTCCTGCGCTTTAGCTGAGATGCCTGTGGCAGCAAAACAAACAAAGAGGAAGAATAGTTTTTTAAAAAATTGCATAGTAATAATTTTTGTATGCTTATGACTTTATAAATTGCCAAAGGTTTAGCCGGTCGATTTTTTTATCATCAGCAAAACAAAAATGTACATGTTGCTTTTACATTTCATTACCCAAAAGGGTTATTGCCTTTGCACCCGGACCTTGCCAAAATAATCAGTTTGTAATAAAAGTGAAACATTCACGAAGAAAAATCAGATTTCAGTAACGGAGATTGGAAACACCGGTAACATCGCAAAAGCAATGATAGTTTAACTTTATAAACAGGAGCAGGTAAAAATTACAAGCACAGTTTTCCGGCAAATTATATGGTTACCAAAGCTGTAAATATTTATGCCGGTTTTTTTACAATTATGCTCCGCACAATTTTATATATGGCAGCTAAAATAAAAATACCGCCCAGTACAGCAACAATAGAAGGACCAGCAGGAAAATCATAATGAAAAGAAAAATTCAACCCAAAAAACCCTGCCAGAATGCTGATGATAAAAGCCAGTATGATTACGGTAATCTTATTTTTTGAAATAAGGATAGCTGACACAGCCGGAATAATAAGATAGGAAAAAACCGGAATGACTCCATTGACCTTTACAGCAAAAACTATTGCCAGGCCAATGGATATGTAGAATAAAAAATTCCAGACATTGAAGATACCCACCAGATGATTCTGGCCATTTTCAAAAGACTCTGTTAAGTTGAAAAATTTACGGGCAAAGATCAAATGCATCAGGGCGATTGCACCAAAAACAATACCTATCAGCGTAATCTGTTGCCAACTGATGGATAAAATATTGCCGAAGAGCACTTCCTGTATATCAGAATCGCCATGCGGGGTTTTTGAAATAAACAATACGGTCAGTGCCGATGCAAATGCATATAATATCCCGATAACGGCCTCTTGCTTCAGCCGTTTGTCGTGTATATTAATGAAAGACATAAGCAAAGCACCCACCAATGTAAAAATCAATGGAATGGAAGTAAGCCCCATGCCGATAAATGCAGCAAAGGCAACACCCAATGATGATATCTGGCCCAGCGCCAGATCAACAAAAACAATTCCACGCCCAACTACATGCACACCCAAATAAGAGAGGAGCACTCCGGTAATAAGAGCTGCAGCAAGCGCCTGCACCATAAAAGGTAATTGAAACATATCGAACATAAGCATGAAATTTTAAAATTGCAAAATCATTTCAACACTGCAATTAAATGGTCAATATCATAATCAAACAGATCGAAATAATTTTTAACCGGGTCAAATGCATTTACCGATGTTGCCAAAGTTAACACTTTAACTCCGGTTTGTTTGGCCACTACATCAGATGAAGAAGTACTGAAATACGGTGAAGAGATAATCACTTTGATTTTGTTGGCCGATACTTCCTTAATTACTTTCACCAATTGCGAAGGTGATGGCGGAATACCCGGCTTGGGTTCCATAAAATCAACAATCTCCAGGCCAAAACGTCTTTCAAAATAACACCACTCATTGTGATAGGCGATGATCTTTGATCCTTTATAGGGGGCCATTTTTGCTTGCCACTCTACCATCTTATCATTTATCTTTATAAAAAATGTCTGCAGGTTTGCTTCGTAAAATGTTTTATTGGTAGGGTCAATGCGCTCCAGTCCATCAGCAATATTACGGGCAATAACTTTTCCGTTATATGGATCGAGCCAGTAATGCGGGTTACCGTAAATATGTATGTCGCCCTCACCCCTGTTTAAAGATGTGGGAACCTGCAACAAACCAACACCTTCCGATGCATCAACATAACCGGGTGAGCCTTTTTGTATTTTTGAATTTCTGGAACTGCTTAGCAATGATGGCGACCATCCGGTCTCCAGGTCCAATCCAACAGTAACAAATAAACTGGCATTGCTGAGGCTGATGATATAACTAGGCTTAGGATCAACAAAATGCGGGTTCTGGTAACCCGTGGCAATGGAGCTAACAGTAACCTTGTTGCCGCCAATAAGCTCTGTAATACTCTTAAGATCGGTAGTTGTGGTAACTACTTTAATAGTGCCTGCAACCGCTGTTGAAAAAAAGCCAGCAAATAATGCAGCTAAAAGAATTGATTTATTTTTCATGTTTATTTTCTTTTAAAAGGGATAATTTATTTTCATTAATAAGAATGTGCACCATGTGCACCAATTACAAATATCCAGCGTAGCCATGCCTGGTAAAATCTTGATTGCACATTATCATCAGTTGTTTTTACTTCCAGTTCAATTTTCGAGAACTCCGTTGCATCCCAGCCGGCAGTAATTGAATATGCCTGTTCAACAATATTTTTGTCGTAAGGCTTTTGTGCGTAATCATAACGCCCGGTTAAAAACCATCGTTTTGCAATTTGATAATCAACAAAAGAATAAAGACCAAAAGATCTTTTTGATACAGTAGGTGTATAAGCCGCACTGCTGTAAAAAATTTCACTCTGCCAGGTAAGCGATTTGTAAGTATTCATTTGTACAGGTTTCCATTTGTAAGTAAAGTCTCCCGCCAGAATGTTGGTAACACGTGATGAATCATTGGGCCCGGAGATACCGGTTAGTCCCAGTTCAAAAGTAGCATTATCACTAAGGGTAAAAAAGTTTTTAAGATGAGCCAGGTAAAGAAACCGGTTGCCATCGCTTTTCATAAAGCTGGGCGATTCTGACCGGGCTGATGTTGCCTGAGCAATAAACTCCTGGTAAAATTTTTTATTGGGCAGCAACCAGCTTAACGAAAGGCCTTCATCGTTAAGGCCTTCTTCTCCAAAATAATTTACGTATGCATTGGGCAGATCAATAAACGGAAGTGCATGTGCATGCGTTGGATTAATGCGGCCAACAGCTTCTTTAAATTTTCCTGCTTTTAATTGCAACCGGTACGGCAGCGATAAAGTAGTAAGATAACCTTCCTCTATATTCACTCCATATTTATTGGTTACAGGATCCCGGCCAAAAGACACAAAAAAGTCGGCCCGTAAATATGGATCTACCACTGCCTGAAATGAAACTTCAGTTTCGTTCAGATAGGCATCAAAATTCTTTTTTCCGGCACTTAAATACGAGCCCTGAAAATCACCAACAACTCCAATATCTGGATTGGCAGAGATACCTGAACGGGTTTTAACGGGAGCCGGTTCGTTGCTCTTCATCATTTCTTCTACCTGTTTCAGCATGGCAGAGTCGGTAGCTGTACTATCCGCCACCTGCGCTTTGGTCTGCACATTAAAAGTAATAATGACTATTAACAGCAGGCTAAATCTTGAAAAACAGGCTTTTTTTATAGTACACAATTTCAAGTATAATCGTTTTTGCTGATTTTAATTTTGTAACAACGTTGCAAATATATAGCTAATAATTAAACGCCTTTCAAGAATGTAATTAATGAAATGTTAAGCCGTAAGCTGAGGGTTCTTCCTTCTCCTCCATAACAAAAACCCGGTAATGCTTAACAATGCGCCGGTTAATCCAAAAACAAAGTAAATGATTTTTATTCCAATGCCTCCAAACCGGCCCATGTGCAGTTGAGAGTTAATAATATCGTAGCGATCACCGGCACTTATCTCATTTACAAAACGGGTTTTAGCCATGTTACCGGCACTGTCTAACATAATAACATCGGCCAATTTTTTGGAGTGGATGTATGCATTGGAAGCACGGCTGCCATATACTGCAGTTTTACCTTTATTACTCTGTGCAAAATAAACTACCCTGGCCGTAAAATCAGGGTAGTTTTTTTGTACTGCTGCATAAGCCGGATCGAATTTAAATGGAAAAGCAGGCGAAGCTTTTAAAACCGGGGTATAATTATCTACCGCATAAAATTCTTTTTTAAAAACATAACGCTGCATCCAGAAACCGGTAACGGCAATCATCAGATTAAATATTAAAGCATATACTCCAATTAACTGGTGCAGGTTACTTCTTCTGTACACTGCTTTCTTAAACAATAAAACAGCAACTATATTTTTTCTGAAAAGAATTAACCCTGTGATGATGCTCAGCAAAAATACCAATGCAAAAAAGCCAAGTAACCACTCTCCGGTTTTGCCCAAATGAAACGAATTATGAAATTTTGATAACCAGCTTATAAAATTATTCCTCACATCTTCGCTGCCACCCCTTGTTCCTAAATACCCACCGGTTTGTGGATGTAAAAAGATGTCCATCGCTTTCTTTCCTTGTTTATAAGATGGATCATAAACAGAAAAAATAAAAGGAGTTTCTTTATTTATGGGAAGCTGGCAACTGTTTATTTGTGCATACGGAAAGCGTTGCCGCAGGTTGTTATAAGCACTGTCAATAGTAAGATTATTGTAATCCTTTACACTAAATTCTGGTTGCTGCATGTTGTTAATATCTTCATGAAAAACCAGCATCGCCCCGGATAATGACATCAATAAAATAAAAATTCCCGAAAACAGACCAGCAAAACCGTGTATATAAAAAATAAACCCTTTTTTCATTAACTTGAATTTAACCGTGTATTCAATTACCTTGCAATATTAATAACTAACAGCATCAAATGCACCACTATTACAGGTATTCGCTCATCCTTATCCTGATTTCAAGCCAGTTTAATTTATTTTCACAGAATTTTGATATTAACGTGGTAAAACAGCTCAATAAAAATGAAACTGCAGCCAAGGATAATTTTTTTAAGTATGATGCACAAAGTGTAACCATCATAAACATTGCTGCACCGGTTGCTGTTTTTACTGCAGGTTTAATAAAGCACGATAAAATTTTACAAAAAGACGCTGCTTACATGGCCGGTGCATTTGTTTTATCAAGTATCATTACAACCGGAACCAAACACCTGGTAAAACGAAATCGTCCTTATGTTGATTACCCGTTCATCAATAAACTGGCAGAAGGGGGTGGTTACTCATTTCCATCAGGGCATACTTCTGCAGCATTTACCACGGCAACTTCATTAAGCTTGTATTTTCCAAAATGGTATGTTATCTTACCATCTTATTTGTGGGCTGCCAGCGTAGGATATGCACGAATGTATCAGGGTGTTCATTATCCCAGCGATGTTCTGGTTGGCGCAATAGTAGGTTCGGGTAGTGCGTGGGTAAGCTATAAAGCACAACATTGGATAGACAGAAAAAAAATAAAAAAAAATAAGCCTGCTTTATGAAATTAAAACATTTGCTTTTAGCCCTGCTATTTCCAATAACCGGTCTTGCGCAAGATATGGATTTACCATCAACACCGGAAACTACCATGCCTGATTCGGTAAACCGTGTTTTAATTGAATATAAAAAGCCAAAGCTATTTTCTTTTCTTACAGATATACCTAAAGATGTTGCTGGTTTTACAAAACAATCGTTTAGTAAGAAAAACCTGCCCAACCTGGCCATTGTAGCAGGTACTACGGGAATACTACTGGTTGCCGACCAATTTATTACCAACAGCATACAACATAGCTGCAGTAAAAAAGGCATACATGCATCAGAAAATTTTACTCCATTTATCTCTGTTAAGATAGCTGGTAAAAAAACCAATCTTGGTAAAATACCTTTAAATATTAATACGGCTTTTTATAACCTCGGCCAGGGTTCAGCAACGATGTTAATTGCAGGAGGGCTATTTGTTTGGGGCGAAATAAAACACAATAACCGTGCCTTGCAAACAGCCAAGCAATTGACCCAGGCTTTTATAGCATTAGGACTTGGTACACAGATTATGAAATATTCAACGGGCCGGGAAAATCCCTCTGATGCCACTGCCCGTGGAGGAAAATGGCAGCCCTTTCCTTCCTGGAGTAATTTTCAAAACAACAAACCCAGGTATGATGCATATCCTTCGGGCCATTTGGCTACCCTGGTAAGTACTGTTACCATTCTTGCGCAGAATTATCCGGAAAAAAAGTGGATTGCCCCTGTAGGCTATAGTATTGCCGGGCTTTGTGGCTTAGCCATGATCAACAATGGAGTTCACTGGTCAAGCGATTTTCCCCTTGGCATTGCTTTAGGATATGGTTTTGGAAAGTTCATTTCCCGGAAGTCGCATTTTATACTTGTTCAATAACTAACCTCAGCTTATAAGTGCTGGTTGTATTTTTAAGGTATGTTAGAGATCAATATCAATACACCCGCTTTACTTTTCCCTGCCATCACTTTACTGATGCTGGCTTACACCAATCGCTTTTTATCGCTGGCTTCACTGGTTCGTAAACTGCATGATGAATATAACCGTGGCGAAAGAGAAAGAAATATTTTAAGCCAGATAAAAAATATCCGTAGCCGGTTAAACCTTATACGATATATGCAGGCTTTTGGGGTACTTAGCTTTTTATGTTGTGTACTTTGTATGTTTACTATTTACAGTAACTGGATGGTTATGGCGAATATTATTTTTGCCGGAAGCCTGGTATTTTTAACCTTATCCATAATACTCTCGCTACTTGAAATTAATAAAAGCACCAGGGCCATTGAACTGGTGTTAAGCGATACTGAAGAACTGAATAAGCAAAATATTTTTACCGATATTTTTAAAAAGAATGGAGGTTAATGAATCTCAACCGGCTTGGTAGTTTCATAGTTTTTATCATACTTAACAAAGAAACGTATGTACAGTACACGGCTTAAACGCATCAGCCAGGGTTGTGTTACCACCAGTACAACCGTGTTTGTACCCAGCCACCAGAAAATGCGGTTATCGTCGGTTGAAACACCAATTAAAACAAGCCAGGCTACAAAGGTTGCAGCAGAAACAGCCACTGCCAATCCATAACTTACGTAACCGGTGCCAAACCAAAATCCATCTTCCAGATCATATCGTTGATTACAAACCGGGCAGGTTTCGGGCATATCAAATATGTGAGAAAGTTTGAGGCTTTTGTAGGGATTTGCATCTTTAAACATTTTTCCACGCCTGCACCTTGGACATTTCATAGTTAAAATGCTCCAGTAATAATTGGGTGTAGGTTTTTTGTCACTCATAGCTGCAAAGTTACAAAAGCAAAAACTGAATAAGGTAACAAATGATACCGTTATTTGAATTTAAGCTTAAAATACAACATAATCAAGCTCATGCCAAGTACCATACTATTTGTATAAATAATAGCTGCACTCATAACAACCAACCCATAAATAAGCCATAGCACAACACCCAGCATCAATAATAATAACATCATTAATGAAAGATCTTTTGCCGATTTTGTTTGCCAGATTTTTACTACCTGCGGTAAAAAAGTAATGGAAGTAATGGTACCTGCCACCAAACCCAGAATTTCAATTGCCTGCATACATTTTAATTTAATGAAGGAGTAGCTGATAAGTTTGGCCTTTTTCTTTCGCCAATTTGCTGGCGCCACATAGCATAGTATAATCCTTTTTCTTCCAGTAATTTTTCGTGAGATCCGGTTTCAACCACGTCACCTTTTTCCAGCACATAAATTCTATCGGCATGCATGATAGTGCTTAAGCGGTGTGCAATTAAAATGGTGATTTGTCCTTTTTGAGAAGACAGGTCTCTTATAGTATTGGTAATCTCTTCTTCTGTTATAGAATCCAGCGCAGAAGTTGCTTCATCAAAAATTAATAAATGCGGTTTGCGCAATAAAGCACGGGCTATGGAAATACGTTGCTTCTCGCCACCCGATAATTTTAAACCGCCTTCGCCAATCATGGTGTCTAATCCTTTTTCGGCTCTTTCTAAAAGCCCGGTGCAGCTTGCTTTTACCAGCACATCATTCAATGTTGCCTCACTTGCCGCCGGGTTTACAAACATCAGGTTTTCACGGATGGTGCCGCTGAATAAATTAGTATCCTGTGTTACAAAACCAATCTGTCTGCGCAGGTCATC
>JBBQLS010000150.1:0-8751 GCA_038328115.1 Chitinophagales bacterium | reverse complement strand
ATAAGCCGGGACCTGCACGATAGTATTGGTGCTTATGCCAATGCGGTTTTATATAATACCGAATTGCTGCAAAAAGAAAATAATATTGATGAAAAGAATGTGCTGATGAACGATTTAAAATTTGCTTCTAAAGATATCATTATATCTTTAAGGGAAACCGTGTGGGCCTTAAAAAAGCATAATTACACTGAAGAAGAATGCCTGCTGCGGATAAAGAATTTTATGCAGGCATTATCCCGCTATTATCCGCATATACAATTTAAAGTAACAGGAGAAGCATCTGCTGAACAGGTATTGCATCATACTAAGGCACTGCATGTGGTTAGAATTGTGCAGGAGGCGGTAACCAATGCTATAAAACATGCAGCAGCAAAAGCGATCAGCTTATCAAGCAACCGGCATGACGGGAAATGGGAGTTGGCTGTGGCTGATGACGGGAAAGGGTTTGATTATGAGACCATGAAGCTTATCGGAGGTGGTAATGGATTAGTGAATATGAACCAACGGGCAACAGATTCCGGGATTGTATTTACAGTTAGCTCAGAGGCTGGTTACGGAACAAAAGTTACTATGCAGATTTAGCGCAGGGTATCCTGTTGGATTATTGTGCAGACGAAATTGTTTTTAAATATTTGTTTAATAAAAAAAAGCGATGTCCATTAAAGTTGCCATAGTAGATGATAAGGCCAGTAACCGCAATATCCTGAAAGATAAATTGCTGCGCCATGGACATTTTGAAATAACGCTGATTGCCGAAGACGGAAAGGACTTTTTAGAAAAAATGAAAGCATTGCCGGCAGAATTTTTACCGGATGTAACGCTGATGGACCTGGAGATGCCGAATATGGATGGTGTGGATGCCATTGCCGCAGGTTCCTCTTTTTATCCTTCAGTAAAATTTGTGGTGCTTTCTATCTTTGATGATGAGGATAAAATATTTAAAGCCATAAAAGCCGGCGCTTTCGGTTATTTATTAAAAGACGAGAGTGCCGAAAATATAACCGATATGCTTTGGCAAATGCACGAAAGTGGTTCTGGTCCTATATCTCCGGGCATTGCCCATAAAATTTTGCAACTGGTACAAAACAACAGGCTTACCTTATTGCAAAAGCAACCCGACCAGGATTCTAAAACACTTTTTGATCTTACCGACAGGGAAAAGGAAATATTGCAGTTGCTGGTAGAGGGTTTATCTTATAAAGAAATTGGCGGCCACCTTGACATTAGTGCTAATACAGCTAAAAAACACGTGATCAATATTTACAATAAGCTGCATGTAAACAGCCGGGCACAGGCCCTGCATTTGGCTTATCAAAAAGGATTACTATAAAATCCAAAACAGGCTATTCAATAACCTTGTAAGGTTTAAAAAGATTTAGCCGGGTTTGTTCAACAAGCTTTTTATAATCTTCCCACTTGCTATTAAAGAATGCATTTGTTTTTTGTACAGCCTCTGTCACCAATCCTTCTGCTTCATTAGCCATGCGCATTTCCTGCTGGTCGGGTATTTTAGTTTTTTGCTGAACCTCGCTAACGGCATCATTCAATACCTTGTTTACTGTAACCTGAAAAGGTGAGCCATAGCCCTGCTTTTCCTGCGGCTTGCCAAAAATAAAATCGCGGATGTTTTTGATGGAATCTTTCATGGCATTGCCGGTCTTACGCAAACTGTCTGCTTCTTTACCCTCCTCATTTTTTAACTGGGCCTCCACTTTTCCAATGGTTTCTTCTGCTTCTGTTAAGCGGTCGGTAATTTCAGTTAGGCGCAGGGTGCTTTTTTCAAGCCTGCTGATCATCGCCATTTTTGCATCGTATATTTCTTTATTCTCGGGCACATTGGGGTCCGCATTTACAACAATCATTGTGCTGTCCGTTTCTTTTCCAGCATTCATTACTAATTTATAGGTCCCCGGAAAAACCATATTACCCCTTGGTTCCTGTTCATCAGCTTTTGGTTTAGGCGAGTTGGGCTGACGAATACCTTTCATTTCGAAGCCCCAGTTTTTCCTGTTAAAGCCGGTATCTACTTTCATTTTTATGGTCCGTATCAATTCATTGTTTTGCGTATAAATTTTTACGATGGCAGAATCTGCTTTTAACTTTTTAGTAGTATCTGATTTACTGCCTGGATTTATGAAGAATGAATACGAAGCTCCACGGTTACGGTTCTCTCCTTCATACAAACCCCAGATGCTCCAGTCGTAACCCGGCTGTGGTTTGTACCGGGCCATGTAAGTCGCAGGTGCCTGAAACAGGGTTAATTTTTTAGAGAAGGCATTGCCATTGTTTGCAGCCGCTTTTCTTAAGGCTTTAATATCATCAAAAACATACAGGGCACGGCCAAAAGTTGCAATCACTAAATCAGCTTCTCTTTCCTGGATAGCCATATCGTAAGTAGAAACATTTGGGTAACCGTTTTTCCATTGTTGAAAACTGGTGCCATTGTCAAAACTTATCCAAAGGCCATGTTCGGTACCCACAAAAATTAAATTAGGTTCTACAGGATCCTGTATCATACACAAAGCATAACCTTTTACTTTATTTTCATCAATCATGCGCTCCCAGGTTTGGCCATAATTTCTGGTGCGGAAAATATAGGGCTTAAAATCGCCCCGGCGGTAATCGTTACAAACAACAAAAGCTTCACCGGCATTGTAGCGGCTTGCCCGTATCTGCGGTATCCACACACCAGCCTGCATGCCAGGTATTTTTCCACGAAAGCTGGTCCATGTTTTTCCGGCATCTTTACTCAACTGTACATTGCCATCATCGGTACCAACCCAAATCACATTTTTATCTTTGGCCGATGGTTCAATGCAAAGAATGGTATTGTAGTTTTCAGCGCCGGTAATATCAACAGACAGTCCGCCGTTTTCATCCTGCCGCTGCTGTACTTTATTATCGGTTGTTAAATCGGGCGAAATGATTTCCCAGGTAAGGCCTTTGTTGGTACTCTTATGTACAAACTGGCTTCCAAAATAAATTGTTTTTGAATCGAAGGAGTCTTGCGCAAAAGCGGCGTTCCAGTTAAAACGCAATCTTGTTTTCAGATCGGGCATGGGTGGCTGTAAGCTCATGCGTTCACCCGTTACAACATTCTGTTTACCCAGCTCGCCGCCCTGGCTCATGGAGTAAACCCAGTCATTATCATCGGGATCTGGTGATGCATCAAAACCATCGCCACCACCAATATTATCCCAGTAATAATTTCTGATACCACCATTGCGCCAGAGATAAGACGGTCCTCGCCAGGTTCCATTATCCTGCATGCCCCCCATAACATTGTAAGGGATTTTGTTATCAACTGCAATATGATAAAACTGCCCCACCGGAATACGCTCATTAAAATTCCAATTGCGGCCACGGTCGCGGCTTATGCCAATGCCACCATCATTACCATCTATAATTAAATTTGGGTCAAGCGGGTTTATCCAGAAGGCGTGATGATCGGGATGGATACCGCTGTACGGAATGATTGTTTTGAAAGATTTACCGGCATCTTCGCTCATGGTGATGGTTTGCTTGATGTTATACAGCCGGTTTTCGTTTTTTGGATCCACCCGAATATCCTGAAAATAAAAAGCACGATTGGTTACTTCAGATTTATCGCTGTTAACCAGTTCCCATTTAAAGCCACCATCATCTGATTTATACAAACCATTTTTTGTCGCTTCAATCAATGCATATACCCTCGATGGTTCATTGTAAGCAATGGTTAAACCAATTCTGCCTAAATCACCCTCCGGTATTCCATCTTCTTTACCCAGTTTTTTCCAGTTGCGGCCACCATCAACGGTAACATAAAGTCCGCTTCCTTTTCCGCCGCTATAAAAACTCCACGGTGTACGTTGATGTTGCCACATGGCAGCAATCAGTTTATTTGGGTTTGTTGGGTCAATTACCAGGTCGCCACAACCGCTGCTGTCATTGGTGTGCAGAATCAGGTTCCAGGTATCGCCTCCATCAGTTGTTTTGTAAACTCCCCGCTCTGGATGCGGTGTGTACGGATTTCCAATAGCCGCTGCATAAACTATGTTGGGGTTTGTTGGGTCGATGATGATGCGGTGAATATCTTTTGTTTTTTCAAGCCCCATCATTTTCCAGGTCTTTCCGCCATCCATGGTTTTATAAATACCTTCACCAAGATTAATGGAGTTACGTGGATTACCCTCGCCGGTACCCACCCAAACAACCGATGGGTTGCTTTGCTGAATGGCAACGGTACCAATATTTAATGTAGGCTGATCGTCAAAAACGGGAGTCCAGTTGCTGCCGCTGTTTTCGGTTTTCCAAACGCCGCCTGATGCAGTACCCAGGTAAATCAGATCAGGATTGGTATATAATGCATCTATGGCTGTTACGCGGCCGCTCATGCCCGCAGGGCCAATACTGCGAGGCTTCAGGTTTTTAAATTGATCTAACGAAATTTTTTGGGCTGTTGAATTATAACAAAATGAAATCAGCAGTAAAACCAATATTGGCAGTTTTATTTTTCTCATTGTAAACATTTAAGCAATGAAGATGCAAAAAAAAGACGAGCCAGCAAATAAGAAATGATGAATGGGGATAGCCTGATGCTGTTGAAGGAAGACAATAGATTTTCCTGGATAATATCAACTATTTATATTTTATTTACATTACAAAATCTCGCTGTTATGAAATATATACTGATTGTTGCCTTTTTATTTGCTGTAAACGCATCTGCCCAAAAAATTACAACCATTGAAGGGAATGGAAAAAAACTGACTGTAGCCGACATGACTTTTATGGACCGCATAACCTGGGGCGGTTATGAACAGGTTGGCAAAGCGGCACAAAGCGAAACTGATGGCGCAGCCAATACAAAAGCCATTGTGGCGGCCGTTGGTAAAAACAGTGGTTTCAGTGGGAAAGTGTATGCAGCCAAGGTTTGCGATACGCTGACCGCAGGCGGGTTCAGTGATTGGTACCTACCTTGTAAAGAGGAAACAAATATCATTCACCTGAATTATCAAAAACTGAAGCTGGATGAAAAGATGACCATCTGGAGCTCAACAGAAGCGAACGGGACACAGGCGGTTACCAAATATTTTTACAGCGGCGATTTTTACAATGTTGCTAAGGTTAACCTTTGTCATTTTGTTTGTGTAAGAAAGCCAGATTAATTATTGCTTACCATCAAACTTCTTTTCGGCATCCTTTGCTTTTTCAAAATCAAGAATTACCGAATTGATACAATACCGCAGGCCGGTTGGTGGCGGGCCGTCGTCAAAAACGTGGCCTAAATGAGCCTTGCATTTTCCGCACATTACTTCGGTGCGCTTCATACCATAAGTATTGTCGGGTGCATAAATAATGCTGCCTTTGCTGATGGGTTCAAAAAAGCTGGGCCAACCGCAACTGCTTTCAAACTTGCCATTACTGTTAAACAAAGGATTGCCGCAGGCTGCGCAGTAATAAGTGCCGCCTTCTTTGCTGTCCCAGTATTTTCCGGTAAAAGCCCGTTCGGTTCCTTTTTCACGGGCAATTTCGTACACATCTTTTGGTAAGATCTTTTTCCACTCTTCGTTGCTGATCTCTACTTTGGCGGTATCGGTTTTTGAGAAAACCGGGTTTTCTTTTTTAGTTGAATCCATATTGATTGTATTAGCTTGTTTAGCCGGCGAATTACCGCAGCCGGTAATAATTAACGAAACAATGATTGATATGTAAATGAATGGTCGCATGCTGATTTAACAAATTTCGTGATAAATAGTTCTTAATATACGAAATGCCAGAATTTAAAGATTTTAAACAGTTTCCTTTTACTGTTAATGAATATTTAAAGTACGATTCTTATATTTGCTATCTTCACAAGGACAACCAGCTTATGTTTAATTTAATATTATTTGGCCCTCCCGGTAGCGGCAAGGGAACCCAAAGCGAAAAATTGATAGCCCGCTACGGCTTAAAACACCTGAGTACAGGGGATTTGCTGCGTAATGAAATTTGCCGGGAAACGCCTTTGGGTAAAGAAGCACAGAATTTTATGGATAAGGGCCAGTTGGTGCCGGATGAAGTGGTTATTGGCATGATAAGCTCTGCACTTGATGAAAACCCGGAAACAAAAGGATTTTTATTTGATGGTTTTCCCAGAACATCTGCGCAAGCCGAAGCACTTGATAACCTGCTTGAGCTAAAGAATGCACCAATTGCTGTTATGCTTGCGCTGGATGTGAGTGAGGAAGAACTGGTAAAACGACTGTTGAAGAGAGGCGAAACAAGTGGCCGAAGCGATGACAATAATGAAAACGTAATAAGGGCACGTATTGTTGAATATCGAACCAAAACCGCTGTTGTTGCAGATTATTACCAAAAGTTCGACAAAGTGGTGATGGTAAAAGGCGAAGGAACCATTGATGATATTTTTGAAAGGCTTTGTACCGAAATTGATCAAAGAGCCTGAGAAGTTTATAAAGTGTGAAAGCATTGAGCATCTGCCATTTGGCGGATGCTTTTTTGTTTTACATTGTGATACAAAATAAAAACATGGATACACAAAAACTACAGTTTATAACTAAAGATTGCCTGCCGTTGTTTAAAAACATAAAGGGCGATGCAATTGGTGCCTGGGGTATAATGAATGGCCAGCAAATGGTGGAGCATGTTGCTGCTTTCTTTGCAGTATCTACCGGAAAAATAAAGTTTGACCTGGTAACGCCTGTTGAGCATTTGCCAAAATATAGAGAGTTCCTTTTGAGTGATAAAGAATTCAGGGAAAATACAAAGGCACCGTCCAGTGTAATTGGCGAAGAAGCTTTGCCATTGCGGAATGTAAATATGGAGGAAGCTTTAGATAAACTTGAAGAATCAATCAAAGCTTTTGAAAATTATTTTAAAGATGATGCATCAAAAACTACCCTGCACCCGGTTTTTGGTGAATTGAATTTTGAGGAATGGGTTTTGCTGCATTATAAACATGTAAGGCATCATTTGAGGCAGTTTGAATCGATATGAAATTCTATTGAGACATAAAGTCTCGTTTCTTTTTAGACTAATTTTGAACATTAAATTTTACGATTGCATGAAACTCGGAAATTACGTCAGTGGCAACTGGATAACCGGCGACGGCGACGGACAACAATTATACAATGCAGTAACCGGCGAACCTTTTGCAACCGCAACCACAAAAGGGCTTGATTTTAAACAGATGCTGGAATACGGTAGAATGACTGGCAACCCTGCATTACGCAAAATGACTTTTCACGAGCGTGGCAATATGCTGAAAGCACTTGCTATGCATTTAAGAAATCACCTGGATAAATTTTATGCCATCAGTTACAAAACCGGTGCAACAAAGGCAGATAGCTGGGTTGATATAGAAGGCGGTATTGGTAATTTATTTGCCAACGCATCGCTACGCCGAAAATTATCTAACGAAACTTTTGTAGTTGATGGCGACAGCCATAACCTGAGTACCAACAACAGTTTTATGGGAACGCATATCCTGGTGCCTAAAGAAGGAATTGCTGTACACATCAATGCATTTAATTTTCCGGTATGGGGCATGCTGGAAAAAATTGCAGTTAATCTTTTGGCAGGCATGCCATGCATTGTTAAACCGGCTACCGTCACCAGTTATTTAACCGAAGCGGTGGTAAAGGAAATTATCGGATCAAAAATTTTACCCGAAGGATCATTGCAATTAATATGTGGCAGTGCAGGAGATATACTCGATCATGTAGCATCACAGGATGTGGTAACTTTTACCGGATCTGCAACAACTGGTTTGATGCTAAAATCGAATCCTAATATTTTAAGAGAAAATGTTCCTTTTAATATGGAGGCCGATTCGTTGAATTGTATTGTGCTTGGCGAAGATGTAACACCCGATAAACCCGAGTGGAATATTTTTATAAAAGAAGTAAGAAAGGAAATGACTTTAAAAGCCGGGCAACGCTGTACCGGCATCCGCCGAATTTTTGTGCCCGACAATAAAATGGAAGATATTTGGAAAGAGATCGGGAAATCACTTTCGCAAACCACCATTGGCAATCCGCTGAATGCTGCTGTAAGAATGGGTTCGCTTGCCGGACAAACACAACGTAACGAAGTAAAAGAGCAAATTCAAAAGCTGCTGGCGTCTTCTCAAATAGTTTACGGAAGTCTGGATAGCGTAGAAGTAATTGATGCAGATGCAAACAAAGGCGCATTCATGAGTCCGGTCTTACTGATGAACGAAAATCCATTTACTGCAAAAGAAGCGCATGAGGTTGAAGCATTTGGTCCGGTAAGTACCATTATGCCTTATAAAAAAACCGAAGATGCAATTGCGTTAAGTAAACTTGGAAAAGGAAGCCTTGTATCAACCATTGTAACAGCCGATTATAAAATTGCACAACAATATGTTGTTGGTGCAGCATCACATCACGGTAGAATTTTAGTATTGAATAATGAATGTGCCAAAGAAAGTACCGGCCATGGTTCGCCCTTGCCTTTGCTGGTGCATGGTGGTCCCGGCCGTGCCGGTGGTGGCGAAGAAATGGGCGGACTGCTTGGTGTAAAGCATTACCTGCAACGCACAGCTATACAAGGTTCACCAACAACGATCACAGCCATCACAAATGTTTACCAGCAATATGCAGAAGGCAAAGACCCGGGCAAACACCCCTTCACCAAATATTTTGAAGAGCTGGAAGTTGGTGAGCAAATCATCACCGAAAAAAGAACCATAACTTCTGAAGACATAGATAAGTTTGCCGACCTGAGCGGCGATCATTTTTACGCCCACAT
>JBBQLS010000149.1:0-8808 GCA_038328115.1 Chitinophagales bacterium | reverse complement strand
CGTGAAGATTTTTTTAACTGGGTACAAAAAGAAAAACCCAAAGTTGCTTTTGTATTTCACCTGGGTGCCAGAACCGATACCACCGAATTTGATTATGCCATTCACCAGCATTTAAATGTTGAGTACTCACAAAAAATATGGAATTATTGCACCATCAATAATATTCCGTTGGTGTATGCATCATCGGCAGCAACCTATGGCGAGGGAGAACTGGGTTATCATGATGATCATGAAATTATAGAGCAGTTGCAACCGCTGAATCCTTACGGCATTTCAAAAAATGAATTTGATAAATGGGTGCTGCATCAGGAAGACCATCCACCATTCTGGGCTGGTTTAAAATTCTTTAATGTTTACGGCCCCAACGAATACCACAAAGCAAGAATGGCCAGTGTAATATTTCATTCCTTTAACCAGATAAAAGAAAACGGGAAAGTGAAATTATTTAAATCACACAAAGAAGGATATGAAGATGGTGAGCAACTGCGTGATTTTGTTTATGTAAAAGATGTGATTGAAGTTTGTTTCTGGCTCATGCAAAATCAACCGAATTCTGCCATTTATAATTTAGGAACTGGCAAAGCCAGATCATTTAATGCACTTGTAAAATCAACTTTCGCAGGATTGGATCTTCAACCCGATATTGAATTTATTGATATGCCCGAAGATATCCGTGATAAATACCAATACTTTACCGAAGCCAGCATGGATAAGCTAAAAGCTGCCGGTTACACAAACGAATTTTATACACTCGAAAAAGGGGTTGATGATTATGTACGGAATTATCTTTCAAAAAATACTTTCTATTAAAAATCATACATGAAAAATAAAATTGCCATCATCGGTGGCGGAAATTTAGGTTCTGCCATTGCAGAAGGATTATTAAAAAGCAAATTCTGCAAAGCAATTGATATTACAGTTACCAAAAGAAACACCATTACTTTAAAAAACCTGGAAGCAAAGGGAATAAAAACCGGTTCGGATAATGCTGCCGCTGTAAAACAAAGTGAACTGGTAATACTAGCTGTAAAGCCCTACCAGGTTTCGGAAGTGTTGAACAGTTTTAAAAAGGAATTAACTCCCAATCATATTTTAGTTTCAGTTGTTACCGGTGTGCTGATAAAAGATATTGAAGAGATCATTAAAAAGAAATTATCAGTCTTTCGTGCCATGCCAAACACCGCCATTGCCATACAGCAAAGTATGACCTGCATCAGTATTACCAACGCAACAGAAAAACAAACAACTTATGTGAAGGACTTATTTTCAGTTTTAGGAAGAGTGGTAGT
Source organism: Chitinophagales bacterium (assembly GCA_038328115.1). Lineage (GTDB taxonomy): Bacteria > Bacteroidota > Bacteroidia > Chitinophagales > Chitinophagaceae > Ferruginibacter. The sequence goes on along the minus strand of JBBQLS010000149.1, from coordinate 7,519 downwards.
TATCAACGAAAATTTAATGGATGCGGCAACTGTGCTGGGTGCCTGTGGTACTGCTTATGCCATGCGTTACATTCGTGCTAACATACAAGGTGGTATCGAGATTGGTTTTGATGCCGTTACTGCAAATTTAATAGCAGCACAAACCGTAAAAGGTGCTGCACAGCTTTTGTTAGAAAAAGGTACACATCCCGAGCAGGAAATTGATAAAGTAACCACGCCCAAAGGCTGCACCATTGCCGGTTTAAATGAAATGGAACACCAGGGTTTTAGTTCATCTTTGATAAAAGGGATTGCAACTAGTTATAATAAGATCGTGAAAGGTTAATTTTTTTTCGTAGTTTTTTTAAAATTGAGGTTCCAAATTTCATCCTCCCAAATATTCATCCTATCTTTACACGACCTCCAAGATTTTTTCCCAAACTCTTCTGGTCATATTTTTAACTGCAACCATTTTCAAAAAATAAGAAAAAGGTTGGCAAATTATTTTTTATGGCTAAGTACATTTTTGTAACCGGCGGTGTTACTTCCTCTCTTGGTAAAGGTATTATTGCCGCTTCTCTTGCAAAGCTGCTGCAGTCAAGAGGTTTAAAAGTAACCATACAAAAATTTGATCCTTACATCAACATCGACCCCGGTACTTTAAATCCCTACGAACATGGCGAATGTTTTGTAACCGATGATGGTGCCGAAACCGACCTGGATCTTGGCCACTACGAACGCTTCTTAAATATACCTACCTCGCAGGCAAATAATGTTACCACAGGCCGCATTTACCAAACCGTAATAAATAAAGAACGGGCTGGCGATTACCAGGGAAAAACGGTGCAGGTAATTCCGCATATAACAGATGAAATTAAAAACCGCATGTTGCTGCTGGGCAAAGGCGGCAACTACGATATTGTAATTACAGAGATTGGTGGTACGGTAGGTGATATTGAGAGTTTACCATTTGTAGAAGCCGTGCGCCAGATACAATGGGAACTGCCCGAGGAAGATTGCATGGTAGTGCATCTTACCCTTATCCCTTATTTAAAAGCTGCAAAAGAATTAAAGACAAAACCTACGCAGCACAGTGTGCGTATGCTTAGCCAGGAAGGGGTGCATCCCAATGTAATTGTTTGCCGCACCGAGCACCCGTTGAATGATGAACTGAAGAAAAAAATTGCCCTATTCTGCAACGTTAAAACCAATGCAGTAATTGAGGCAATGGATGCCAGCACCATTTACGAAGTGCCGCTTAAAATGCTACAGGAAGGGCTGGATGTGATTGTGCTTAAAAAATTACAGATCAATGGTTATGCTGCACCCGAATTAACCAAGTGGCGTGCATTTTTAGATAAGTTAAAGTACCCTCAAAGTAAAGTTAAGATTGGCCTGATAGGAAAATATATTGAACTGCAGGATGCTTATAAATCAATCCTGGAATCTTTTATACATGCAGGTGCCGTTAACGAATGTAAAGTGCAGATTGTAAATGTACACAGCGAATTTATTACCGATGAAAATGTGCAGGAAAAACTAAAAGACCTGGACGGATTGCTGGTAGCGCCTGGCTTTGGCAACCGTGGTGTAGAAGGGAAAATTATTGCCGTTAAATATGCCAGGGAAAATAAACTTCCATTTTTTGGTATTTGTTTGGGCATGCAGATGGCCGTTATAGAATATGCCAGAAACGTATTGGGCTGGACCGATGCACACTCAACCGAAATGGATAAAACAACAACCCATCCTGTAATTGATTTGATGGAAGAGCAAAAAAATATTGTGAACCTGGGTGGCACCATGCGTTTGGGAGCATACCCCTGCGAAATAGAAAAAGGCAGTCTGGCGTACAATATTTATGGCACTACCGAAATAAGTGAGCGCCACCGCCATCGCTGGGAGTTTAACAATAAATACATAACCGATTTTGAAAATGCAGGTTTAATACCCAGTGGTAAAAATCCTGCAACAGGTTTGGTTGAAATTGTGGAGTTAAAAGATCATCCATTCTTTATCGGTGTGCAATATCACCCCGAACTTAAAAGCACGGTTGAAAACCCACAACCGATATTTGTACATTTTATAAAAGCAGCCAAGGCCTTTGCTGATAAAAGGGATGCGGTAAAAAATCCTTTGTTGCAGAGTGAGATGATATAAAGCCCAGGCCCCCTCTATCTCCCCCAAGGGGGAGGAAATGGAGAAGATAAAAGCGATGATTTTGCTTTCTTTTTTGGGACAAACTTTGGTAATTCTATTTAACATCCTTGTGTCACTCACTTGTACCGCATACCTTTGTGCATCGCCTTACATTCAAAATAGTTTTTCAAAATAATTCCAGTCAACACTTTGCAAATTAAATATCCTGTAAAATATCATGCTGCTCAAAACTCCCCCCTTGGGGGGTCGGGCGGGCCTGGTCTCAAACTTTCAATGGACGAACTCAACCGCAAAACGGTTGAAGAATTTAAGCGTTCCGATAAAACTCCCGTAATAGCCGTTTTAGAAAACATCCGCAGTGCCTACAATGTAGGCAGCGTATTTCGCACAGCCGATGCATTTTTGCTGGAAGCCATTTACATTACCGGTTACACCTGCGTTCCTCCCCATAAAGAAATAAAAAAAACAGCACTTGGTGCTGAGGAATCTGTTGAATGGAAACATTTTGCCGATGCCACCGAAGCCATCAAAACACTAAAAGAAAATGGCTATAAAGTATATGCCGTTGAGCAGGCTGTCAACAGCCTGATGCTTCAAAAAATAACATTTGAACCAAATGAAAAAATTGCTGTTATTTTTGGCAACGAAGTAACAGGTGTAGAGCAGGATACCATTTTGCAATGCGATGGCTGTATTGAAATTCCTCAACTCGGTATGAAACATTCGCTGAACATTGCAACAGCCGCAGGTGTTATACTTTGGGAAATAATCAGAAAAAAATTATAAAAATATCTTACTTTTATACAAAGGAAACAATAATAGCAAATTCGAAAAATAAAGCTGAGTCCAAAGCGATAATTAGTTTTTTAAAATCGCTTAAAGTAGATGTGGAGGTTTATGAAAAACCAACTAAAAAAGATATTTTAAAAAGTATTGAACAGGGAGCAAAAGAAGCTAAAATGTATATTGACGGAAAAATTAAATTACAAAATGCATTTGACCTGATAAATGAGTTATAGCATTACAATCACTCCCGAGTTTTCAAAAGAAATAAAACGGCTCACTAAGAAATACCCATCTCTTAAAAATGAGTACATCCTGCTGCTGAATTCTTTATTAAATGAACCTTTTCAAGGAACATCCTTAGGTAATAATATATTTAAAATCCGGCTGGCTATTAAAAGCAAAAGCACAGGCAAAAGAGGTGGGCAAGGGTTATAACTTTTGTACGGGTTCGGGAAAATGAAATATTGATGATTAGTATTTATGATAAAGCGGATCAGGAAAATATGACATCAAACGATATAAATGAACGGATTAAAAAAAATCTGTTTTAGCCTCCTTTTATACAAATCGAAAACAACCTACACACCTAACCCCAAAAGGAGGACTTTAACTTAGCGAACTTATCTTTGCTTAAATTATGAACAAAGTAAAAAATTATCTTTCTCTTGTAAAATTTTCGCATACCATTTTTGCAATGCCGTTTGCATTGATTGGATTTTTTTTGGGAATGAAATCTCCTACTGGATTATATACTGGTCAATCTAATTTAAATACCACAATAGGTTGGAGATACGACATAACGAATTTTGTAATCTGGCGAGTAATTCTGTTTAGGTTTTTTCTTGTAGTACTCTGCATGATATTCGCCCGCTCGGCCGCAATGGCTTTCAACCGCTGGCTTGATAAAAATTTTGATGCAAAAAATCCAAGAACGGCTGTCAGGGAAATTCCTGCAGGTATTATTAAATCAAACAACGCTCTCTTGTTTGTAATTATTAGTTGCCTGTTGTTTATTGCCTGCACTTTCTTCATCAATAAAATTTGTTTCTATTTATCGCCGGTAGCATTGTTTGTGGTGTTGTTTTACAGTTACACCAAACGCTTTACAGCATTGTGCCATTTGGTGTTGGGCGTTGGTTTAAGCCTTGCTCCTATTGGAGCTTATCTTGCTGTAACCGGCCAGTTTGCATTGTTACCAATATTGTTTTCCTTCACTGTTTTGTTTTGGGTGAGCGGGTTCGATATTATTTATGCCCTGCAGGATGAAGAGTTTGATAAAAGCAATCAACTACATTCCATCCCTGCAGCATTGGGCAAATCAAAAGCATTAATGGTTTCTAATTTGCTACACATACTTTCAGCCGCCTGTGTAATCAGCGCCGGTGTGTATGGCCATTTTGGATTGTGGTATTGGATTGGCGTAGCTTTTTTTTGTGGCCTGTTAATTTATCAGCATACATTGGTAAAACCAAATGACCTGCAAAAAGTAAACCTGGCTTTCTTTACAACCAATGGCATTGCATCGGTTGTTTTCGCCATCTTTGTAATTCTGGATCTATTTTTAAACTAATAAAACACAATCTTCTCCATTTCCTCCCCTGTAGGGGTTCTCTGAAAGAGAAGGAAGGAACTTTGGGAGGGGCGGGTATGGCACGAATTCTCTCCATAGATTACGGCGGTAAACGAACCGGCCTGGCAGTAACCGATCCTTTACAGATCATTGCTACCGGTTTGGAAACCATTGAATCCAGGGAACTCATCTCCTGGCTGAAAAAATATTTGTTGCAGGAAGAAGTTGAACTCATTATCATTGGCCTTCCCAAAAACTGGGATGAATCTGATACACATGGTACGCCCCTTGTTGAGGCTGCTATCAAAAAAATACAAAAAGAATTTCCGGCCATGCCACTTAAAACGGTTGATGAGCGCTATTCTTCTAAAATGGCCAAAGATGCTATGCTGGAAATGGGGATGAAGAAAAAGGACCGGCGTGTTAAAGGCAATGTGGATGTGATTGCTGCCACTATTATCCTACAGGAATACCTAAATACATTGTAGACCTGCCTCCCGGCAGGCAGGTTGATGATTTTAGATTTTAGATTGCCTGAGTAGAATGATAATCCTAAATTTGCAATTAAATCTAAAATCGCAAATCTAAAATCTAAAATTGAATGATTCTTCCGATCGTAGCATATGGTTCGCCTGTTTTAAGAAAGGTTTGCGATGACATAACCCCTGAATACCCTGGATTAGATAAATTAATCGCAGACATGTGGGAAACCATGTATAACAGTAACGGTGTAGGTTTGGCTGCGCCACAGATAAATATGCCCATCAGGCTATTTGTTATGGATAGCGAACAGATTTTTGAAAACCAGGAAGAAGATGAAAAAGACGATTATCCGGATGCTCCCGGCTTTAAAGGCGTATTCATTAATGCACATATTATAGCGCTAAACGGAAATGAATGGGCCTATAACGAAGGTTGCCTCAGCATACCCAAAATAAGAGAAGATATAATGCGTACCGAAGAAGTAACATTGGAATTTGAGGACGAAAATTTTATCACGCACACTAAAACCTTTAACGGAATTACCGCCAGAGTTGTCCTGCACGAATATGATCATATTGAAGGGAAACTGTTTATTGACTACCTGAAACCCCTGAAACGAAAACTGCTGAAACGCAAGCTGGATGATATTTCCAAGGGAAAAACAAAAGTAGATTACCGCATGGTTTTCCCAAAATAATCTCCAAATTCAGGTTATCCTTCCACGTGAATTGTTTTGGTTTACTGCCTAAATAAATTCTGGCTACTAACCTATTGATATTAGCTTACTTATCCACAAATAACATTTTTTTTTAAATACCCACTTTGAGGTATTGCACATTCCAATATTATCCCCTAATTTAGTATCCTTAATTAACCAGCTATATTCACCTTTAAACATCGCTTATGAGAAAAGTACGACTTTTATTTTTTTCGGTTGCTGTCTTTTTCTCTCTCGGTTCGTTTGCACAAAGTATTAGTCCCGCAACATTAAACACAACTGGTGGTACCTACATTTTTAACTACTACCGTGTTGAGTGGAGTTTTGGCGAGTCAATGGCTATTAGTACCATGACTGACGGTAATTCCAATGTTTTCGTAACTAATGGTATTCTGCAACCAAACACCCACAATCCGGCCACTGTTAATAATAACATGGCCTGGGACAGAGATGAGATCAGGATATTACCCAATCCTACACAAAACGTAATTGAAATTGATTTCTTCACCAAACAAAAAGGTAAGGTTATTATGAACCTTTTTGACGAAGCCGGCAAGTACGTGGGTAACAAACAATTTGATTATTTTGGCAATGGCAGCATTCAGAGATGGGACCTCAGTCAATTTCCATCAGGCATGTACCTGTTAAATATTCAATTACAACCTACAGGAACATCTGTTGCTAAAAAAGGTTCATTTAAAGTAATTAAGATCAAATAACCCTTTTAGATAACCGATTCAACTAAAACAAAAAACTAAAACTAAATAACACATGAAAAAGATTTTATTAACGATAACAGCTTTTTTAGTTACGTTATTCGCTGTTGCACAAGCTCCCAACCTGTTGAACTACCAGGGTGTGGCCCGCAATGCAGTTGGTAATGTAATACCCAGCCAGCCTATTGGCTTACGCCTAAGTATTTTAAGCGGCAGCCCAACAGGCTCACCTGTTTATACTGAAACCAGGAATGTAACTACCAATGCATTTGGTTTATTTAATGTACAGGTAGGTAGCCCCGGAGCCATTACCAGCACCGGTACTATTGCCGGTATTAACTGGACTGCTTTTGGTGCAGGCAGCGGAACTAAATATTTACAGGTAGAAATTGACCCCATTGGCGGAACAAATTATTTTAACGTAGGTTCTACACAATTAGTTAGTGTACCATATTCATTATATGCTGCTGCTGCTGCGCCTGTTGGGCCGGCTGGCGGAGATTTAACAGGTACATATCCTAATCCACAGATATTTTTTCCATTAATAAAAACATTTAATGCTACCACATTAACTCCTGCCAACACGCAGTTATTAGGTTTAACCAACTCTGCCACAACAGGTACACTTGGGGCTATAACCGGCACAAGCGCCAGCAACGACGCAAGTGCTACTGCAATAATGGGCACCATGTCCTCCACAGCACCAGGTGGTTTTTCCGCTGCTGTAAGAGGTGTTAATAATGGAACAGGTGCAAATGGTATTGGTGTTTATGGCAGCCAGGCTGGTAGCGGCTGGGGTGTTTACGGTACATCACCAAATGGCTTTGCTGTTAATGGTTTAAGTACAACAAGTACTGGTGTTAACGGTTCTAGTACAAGCGGTGTAGGTGCTGCCGGTACAAGCGCAAGTGCTTCCGGTGTATCGGGCACAAGTACAAGTGGTGCTGGTGTTTTTGGTACTTCAAGTACAGGTAACGCAGGTTCTTTTCAAAATACAAATGCCGCCAATGCAGTTTCAACTGTAGTTGGTAACAGTAATGGAAGCGGCGCTTCTGTTGAAGGTACAAATACCGGAACAGGCCGTGGTGGTTTCTTCCAGGTACTTAA
>JBBQLS010000148.1:0-8895 GCA_038328115.1 Chitinophagales bacterium | reverse complement strand
TGGTTTGGCTGCTATGAAAGAACATAGTTTTTTTATTGCCGTTGGCGATAACGGGTTACGCCGTAAAATTTTTACCAACCTTCAGCAAAAGCAGCTAACACCTACAAATGCCATACATCCTGCTGCTGTAATTGATGCTTCGGCAAACATTTCCCAACACGGAGTAATGATTGCGGCCAATGCTACTATTAACCCATTGGCAACAGTTGGCGTAGGTGCAATATGCAATACAGGTTGTATTATAGAGCATGAATGTGTTGTTGGCGAATTTGCCCATATTGGCCCAGGGGCTGTTTTGTGTGGCAATGTAAAAATAGGTGCCGGCACTTTTGTTGGTGCTAATGCAGTTATTAAGCAAGGTATAACAGTGGGTAAAAACGTAGTGATCGGAGCCGGTGCAGTGGTGATTAAAGATGTGCCGGATAATGTTACTGTAGTGGGTGTACCGGCAAAATTAACCTAAACTTCTAAACTCCTAACTTTGCAACGCAAATAAAAAATTATGAAAGTATTAGTTACAGGTGGCGCAGGCTACATCGGTTCTGTTTTGGTTCGTCAATTATTAAACAAAGGTTATCAGGTACGGGCTTTAGACTCTTTAAAATTTGGTGGCGATGCATTGTATGATGTAATGCTGAACCCCAATTTTGAATTTTTAAAAGGCGATGTACGCAATGCTGATGATATTGATAAAGCTTTAATTGGGGTTGATGCTGTTGCACATCTTGCGGCAATTGTGGGCGATCCGGCCTGTAAAAAATTTAGTTTTGAAGCTAATGAAACAAACTGGGATGGAGCTGTTTTGTTGTTTAACAAGGCCGAAGCTGCCGGAGTAAAACGCTTCGTTTTTTCAAGCACCTGCAGCAATTATGGTAAAATGGCTGATCCAGATTCTTTTGTGGTAGAAACATCTGAACTGAACCCCGTTTCTTTATACGCTGAGTTGAAAGTAAAGTTTGAAAAATACCTGCTTGAAGATAAAATGAACAGCCCAATGTGCAGTACGGCTTTGCGTTTCAGTACGGTGTATGGCTTTTCTCCCAGGATACGTTTTGATTTAACAGTGAATGAATTTACCCGCAATGCAGCCGTGCATGGCGAGCAGGAAATCTGGGGTCAGCAGTTCTGGCGCCCCTATTGCCATGTGGATGACCTGGCAAGAGCAGTAGTATTGGTTTTAGAAAGCCCGGTTGAAAAAGTTAAAGCCAATGTTTTTAATGTGGGCAGTACCGAAGAGAATTACAATAAGGGAATGATCATTAAAGAGGTTTGCAAAGTAGTGCCCGATGTAAATGTTATTTATGTAGACAGCAGCGAAGATCCACGTGACTACCGTGTAAACTTCGATAAGATAAAAAATGAACTGGGCTTCACCATTACCAAAACAGTACCTGATGGCGTAAAAGAAATCTATACGCTTTTAAAAACCGGTATCGTTACCGATTCGTTTGTGGAGAAATTCAGGAATATCTGATAACACAGGTTTGTTCTGAGAAAAAATTTAAAGGATGCATTTTTTGTATCCTTTTTCTTTATAAAACAAATTGTATTTGTTGCTCTGAGTAAAATATTAACCAGCAATAGTTAAACTAAACCATTCTTAAAATGCTTAATGGTTCAACAATCTATAAAAGAAAAAATATTTTTTGGAAAGATTAATTAACCCCCGTTACTTTGCACAAACAATGAAACAATTCGTTCACATACATCATCATTCACACTTACCAACCGGTAGGCTGCATTGATGTATAGGTAACACACTATATTTCTTCAAGGGCTTACTTCGGTAAGCCCTTTTTTATTTCCACCATTTTAAAAATCAATTATGTTAAAAATAGCAATACAAAAATCAGGACGCCTTTACGAAAATTCCATTCGTTTACTTAAGGAATGTGGCATTGAACTGAACAATGGCAACAAAGAATTAAAGACGGCAGCGTATAACTTTCCGCTGGAGATTTATTTTTTAAGGGATGATGATATTCCACAGTATATATTTGACGGCGTTGCAGATATTGGTATTGTGGGCGAAAACGTTTTACTGGAGAAAGGCAAAAGAATTTCCTTGGTTAACAGGCTTGGTTTTAGTAAATGCCGTTTAAGTATTGCCCTGCCAAAAGGAATAGAATACAATACGGTATCCGACCTTAACGGTTTAAAAATAGCAACCAGTTACCCACGTTTGTTGCAAAATTATCTCAATGAAAAAAATATTGATGCCGAAATCCATGAGATCAGTGGTTCTGTGGAAATATCTCCCGGCATAGGTTTGGCAGATGCTATCTGCGATCTGGTAAGCAGCGGCAGCACACTATTTACCAATGGTCTTAAGGAAATTGAAGTGGTGCTTCAGTCAGAGGCGGTATTGGTTTCAAATAATAATTTGCCAGACAGTAAAAAAGAAATCCTTGATAAGTTGCTCCTTCGTATCAATGCAGTAAAAGCTACCAAAAACAGTAAGTATATTTTAATGAATGCGCCCGATCATCAATTAAAAAATATTGCTGCTCTTTTACCGGGAATGAAAAGCCCTACCATTGTTCCGTTGGTTGAAAAAGGCTGGAGTAGTGTGCAGAGTGTAGTAAACGAAAATGACTTTTGGGAAGTAATTGAAAAATTAAAAGAGTTTGGGGCAGAGGGAATACTTGTTGTACCCATAGAAAAAATGATAGTATGATAAAAATAATCAGATACCCTGAAAAGGAGGACTGGAAAAACGTGCTGCAGCGTCCGCAATTAGACAATGGTACGCTGTTAGATAACGTAGCAGCCATCCTGAATGATGTAAAGCAAAATGCTGATACTGCAGTAAAAAAATACTGTAAACAATTTGATGAAGCTGGCCTGGAAGATTTAGCCGTTGGTGCAGATGAGTGGAATGCAGCAAATGAAATACCGGATGAATTAAAAAATGCTATACTACAGGCGGCAGCAAATATCAAGACGTTTCATAAAAACCAGGCAGGCACTATAGAAGTGATTGAAACCATGCCCGGCATAAAATGCTGGCGAAAATCAGTAGGCATCGATAAGGTTGGTCTATATATTCCCGGGGGATCTGCACCTTTGTTTTCTACAGTTTTAATGTTAGGCATTCCGGCCCAAATAGCAGGCTGCAAAGAAATTATTTTGTGTACGCCTGTTTCTAAAGATCAAAAAGTTCATCCCGCCATATTATACGCAGCACAACTTTGTGGCATCAATAAAATTTATAAGGTTGGCGGTGTGCAGGCCATTGCTGCCATGGCTTATGGAACAGAAACTATTGTGCAGGTGAATAAAATTTTTGGTCCGGGTAATCAGTATGTAACTGCCGCTAAACAATTGATACAACAACAGGGCATTGCTATTGATATGCCTGCAGGGCCTAGCGAGGTCTGTATTTTAGCAGATGAAACTGCCACAGCAGCTTTTGTTGCGGCAGATTTAATATCCCAGGCCGAGCATGGAGCCGATAGCCAGGTTTTTTTGATTAGTACTGATGAAAAAATGATTGATGACGTAGCCGAACAACTTAAAAAGCAAATGGAACTTTTGCCAAGAAAGAAAATTGCAACACTGGCATTGCAAAACAGCAAATGCATTTTGGTAAAAAATATAGCCGAAGCCGTTGCAATTACAAATGAATATGCAGCCGAACATTTGATAATCTGCTGCAAAAATGCAATAGCAATTGCAAATGAAATCACCAATGCCGGTTCTGTTTTTATAGGTAACTTTTCTCCTGAAAGCGTTGGCGACTACGCAAGTGGCACCAATCATGTTTTACCAACCAGTGGTTTTGCAAAAGCTTACAGCGGCGTAAGTGTTGACAGTTTTACAAAGAAGATTACCTATCAGGAACTTGATTACAAAGGGTTACAAAATATTTCGGCAACGGTTATTACCATGGCAGAAGCAGAAGGATTACAAGGCCATGCGAATGCTGTAAAAATCAGGTTATAAAATTGAAACCATGTTTAACATCAAACAACTTATAAGAGAGAACATAAAAAATCTGCAGCCTTATTCTTCTGCAAGAGATGAGTTCAACGGCGTGGCCAATGTTTTTCTGGATGCGAACGAAAATAGCCTGGGTTCTCCGTTGGATAATGGATACAACCGATATCCGGATCCATATCAGTTAGCCGTGAAGCAAACCATCGCCGGTTTAAAAAATATCTCTGTAGAAAATATTTTTTTGGGAAATGGAAGTGATGAATGTATTGATTTATTGTACCGTTGCTTTTGTAATCCTGCAAAAGATAATGTTGTTATTTGCCCTCCTACCTATGGCATGTATGAAGTAAGCGGAAACATTAATGATATTGAAATTAGAAAAGTTATTTTGCAAAAAAATTTTCAGCTCGATCTGAAAGAGATCAGTAACCAGGTTGATCGTAACACTAAAATTATATGGATATGTTCACCCAATAATCCAACCGGTAATTCTTTTGATCAGGAAGATATTTGTTTTTTACTCAAAACATTTAACGGGCTGGTTGTAATTGACGAAGCCTATATAGATTTTTCTGCCGACGAATCTTTTTTAAATAACTTAAAAAGCTATCCCAATCTTATTGTGTTGCAAACGCTGAGTAAAGCCTGGGGCCTGGCTGCATTGCGTTTGGGAATGGCTTACGCATCCGCAGAAATTATTACCGTTCTTAACAAAGTAAAGCCACCTTACAATATCAGCGGAGCTACACAAAAAATTGTACTGGAAGCTTTGCAACAATCAGAAAGTGTAAAAGGAAAAATAAAAGAATTGGTATCACTGAGATTATCACTTCAGCAGGACCTGCTGGAAATCTCTTTCATTGAAAAAATCTATGCAAGCGATGCCAACTTTCTGTTGCTTAAAACGGTTGACCCCGAAAGTATTTACCAATATTTAGTAACAAATGGAATTGTTGTAAGAAACCGGAACAGCATTATTCTTTGTGAGGGATGTTTAAGAATAACAGTAGGAACAAAGCAGGAGAACGGCCTGTTGATTAAAACTTTAATAAATTATTCAAAACAAGTATCATGAAACCAATTCTTTTTATAGACAGGGATGGTATTTTATTAAAAGAGCCACCCGACGATTTTCAAATTGACAGTATTGAAAAAACTGTTTTTGTACCCGGTGCCATTACAGCACTTTCAAAAATTACTGCCGCATTTGATTTTTACAAAGTGATGATCAGCAACCAGGATGGGCTGGGAACCGATTCCTTTCCTGAAGAAGAATTTTATCCCAGCCAGGATTTATTATTGCGAACATTAAAAGGAGAGGGTTTTGAATTTGATGAAATACTGATTGATAAAACCATTGAGACTGAGAATAAGCCCACCAGAAAGCCGGGTACAGGGTTAATCAGTCATTTGCTTGATGCTGATAAATATGATCTGCAAAACTCTTTTGTAATTGGTGACCGGTGGACAGATCTTCAGCTTGCAAAAAATATTGGCTGCCTTGCTATTTATTTAAAAGCGTTGCATGAGCTGAGCAACGAACAGCAAAATTTTTACAAAGAAACAATTGCGCTGGAAGCAGAATCCTGGAATGACATTTATACTTTTTTAAAACTGGGATTAAGAAAAGTCATTCATGAAAGGGCAACCAATGAAACCAATGTGCAAATAGAATTAAATCTTGATGGAAATGGTAAAGCTGATATTGAAACCGGCCTTGGGTTTTTCAATCACATGCTGGAACAGATTGCCAGGCATGGAAAATGTGACCTCAGTATTACCACAAAAGGTGACCTGCATATTGACGAACATCATACTATTGAGGATACCGGCATTGCATTAGGTGAAGCATTCGGCAAAGCACTTGCAGATAAACGTGGCCTTGAAAGATATGGCTTTGCCTTACCGATGGATGAAGCCGCAGCAAAGGTTTTGCTCGATTTTGGCGGCAGGGCTGATATCGTTTGGAACGCCTCCTTCACCAGGGAAAAAATAGGCGATATGCCAACAGAAATGTTTTATCACTTTTTTAAATCATTCAGCGATGCTGCAAAATGCAACCTGCATGTTGAATGTACCGGTACCAATGAGCATCATAAAATTGAAGCCGTTTTCAAGGCATTTGCAAAAGCAATCCGCATGGCTGTAAAAAGAGATCCCTTATCCAATTATTTACCTAGTACAAAAGGAATATTATGACAGTAGCCATTATACAATACAATGCAGGCAATATCTGCTCGGTCAGCTTTGCTTTAGAGCGTTTGGGAATTGTTCCTTTGGTTACGGATAATATTGAAGCAATACAAAAGGTGGATAAAGTAATTTTTCCTGGTGTTGGCGAAGCAAGCTCGGCTATGCAATATTTAAAAGAAAGACAGCTTGATAAAATAATAATAGATCTGAAACAACCGGTGTTGGGAATTTGCCTGGGTATGCAATTACTATGTAAACACAGTGAAGAGAATAATACAGATTGTTTGGGAATTTTCAACTGTAATGTGCATCGCTTTTCTTTTCCGGATAAAGAATTGAAAGCTCCTCATGTTGGGTGGAATAAAATTGAAAATACTTTAAAGCCGTTGTTTTCAAATTTTGAAACAGAACCTTATTGTTATTTCGTTCACAGTTATTATGCCGGACTGTGTAACGAAACAACAGCTGATACATCTTACGGAATAACATTCAGCGCAGCCTTGCAGAAAAATAATTTTTATGGGGTGCAGTTTCATCCCGAAAAAAGTGCCGGTGTAGGCGAACAGATTTTAAAGAACTTTTTGAACATATAATTATGCAGATAATTCCGGCAATAGATATAATTGATGGTAAATGTGTAAGGCTTACCAAAGGAGATTACAATTTGAAAACGGTGTATCATGAAGATCCGCTGGAAGCAGCTAAACAATTTGAAGATGCCGGCCTGCAACGATTGCACCTGGTAGACCTGGATGGTGCTAAAGCTGGCGAAGTTAAAAACTGGAAAGTACTTGAAAAAATTGCTAAGGAAACTAAATTGGTAATTGACTTTGGTGGTGGAATTAAAACAGAATCTGATTTACAAAAGGTTTTTAATTCCGGCGCTGCTTTAGCTACCATTGGCAGCCTTGCCGTAAAGGATGAAATAAAGTTTGTGCAGTGGCTAAAGCAATATGGTGCTGATAAATTTTTATTGGGTGCAGATGTAAAGGGCAAAAAAATTGCTATAAGTGGTTGGCTACAAACAACAGATGTGCTTCTGTACGACTTCCTGCAAACCTACATTGATTATGGTGTACATCAGGTTTTTTGCACCGATATCAGTAAAGATGGTAAACTGCAAGGCCCGGCAACTGAACTTTACAAAAACATCATCCAAAAATTTCCGGCGCTTTATTTTATTGCCAGTGGCGGTGTTGCGTCAATAAATGATTTGCATTTGCTGAAAGAAGCTGGTTGCAGCGGCGTTATTATCGGCAAAGCCATTTATGAAAATAATATTTCTTTAAACGATCTGAAACAATTTATAAACTGACGATGCTCACAAAAAGAATCATTGCCTGTCTTGATGTAAAAGATGGCAGAACGGTAAAGGGTATAAACTTTATCAATCTGGTTGACATGGGTGATCCGGTTGATCAGGCAAAATATTATGCTGATCAGGGGATTGATGAATTGCTGTTCCTTGATATTTCGGCTACCAATGAAAAGCGAAAAACCTTTGCCGCACTTGTAAATGCTGTCGCAAAAAAAATCAATATTCCTTTTACTGTTGGCGGCGGTATCAGCAGTGTAGATGATGTAAGCGTACTTTTACAAAATGGTGCCGATAAAGTTACGGTTAACACAGCGGCAGTTAATAATCCAAAACTTATAAACGACCTGGCCAACCAATTTGGTAGCCAGTGCATTATTTTATCGGTAGATACAAAATTAGTGGCTGGCGAATGGCTGGTTTATTTAAATGGTGGCAGCGTACCAACCAAATTAAAAACCAGTGAGTGGGTAAAACAGGCAGAATCATTGGGGGCAGGAGAAATATTACTTACTTCCATTGACAATGATGGAACCCGCCATGGCTTTGCCATAGAGTTAACCAGTTATATTGCGGACCTGGTAAAAATACCGGTGATAGCAAGCGGCGGCGCCGGTACCATGCAGCATTTTGCCGAAGTCTTTATAAATGGCAAAGCCAATGCAGCACTGGCTGCAGGTATATTTCACGAAAAAGTACTGGCGATACCTGCATTAAAAAATTATTTAAAAACACAATTAATACCTGTAAGAATATGAAACCAGATTTTAAAAAATATACGGATGGATTGGTGCCGGTTATTGTGCAGGATGACAAAACCAATTTGGTATTGATGATGGGGTATATGAATGAAGAAGCCTTTAGTAAAACAGTTGCCGAAAGTAGAGTGGTTTTTTTTAGCCGCTCAAAGCAAAGGCTTTGGATGAAGGGAGAAACTTCTGGCAATTACCTAACAGTACAAAATATTTTGCTTGATTGTGACGAGGATTGTATTTTAATTAAAGCGGATCCGCAAGGCCCGGTTTGCCACACGGATGCTGATACCTGCTTTAATGAAAAAAATAAAAATGCTGATTTTCTTTATCAGCTGGAGCAAATAATTTCAGACAGAAAACAAAATCCCATTGAAGCATCCTATACCGGTTCGCTATTTAAAAAAGGTATAAATGCTATTGCACAAAAAGTTGGGGAAGAAGCCGTGGAATTAATTATTGAGGCAAAAGATTATGATATGGATAAATTTACCAACGAAGCTGCAGACCTGCTTTACCATTATCTTATTTTATTACAGGCAAAAGACATTTATGTAAAAGACGTTGTTGAGGTGTTACAAAATCGGCATACTGAGAAAGAAAAGTAAAAAACTTCTTTATATCAGGGTTTAACAATTATTAGAGTAAAAATCCTGCATCAAAATCTTCAAAAATTTCCCTCTTTTAGGCGGTAGC